>JAITIS010000127.1 GCA_031279305.1 Candidatus Margulisiibacteriota bacterium
GCTATTTCGAGCAGGGCATTGGCGCGCTTGTCGCCGAAACTGTCGACGCGGAGTTTAATAAGATTAGTTTTAGAATGTCCAATGATAGAATTAGAAAAGGTTACAATGTGATATTGACACGCACTGCCAATAATCAATATATTTTGGAATATGAGGGTATTTATCAGGGAAAGAATTTTTATGAAAAACTTCTCCCTGCTTCGCTGGAAGCATTATCATCTGAAATGCGGAGAAACACCGCTGATTTTGACCAATCCTGTATTGACACCGTCAACGCGCAGGCCGCGCTGATACCGGCGGCGGTTCTGGGCACACGGTCGATGGACGACATCAGGACTATACTCACTACTTTCTACACCAGCCCCAATGCCGGCACCTACAGCGCGGTCAAGGATGTGTATTTTCTTTATGCTAACAGGAGTTATGGTGACAGTAATGACAGTAATAAATTATTCCGTAATATAAGTAATTCTTATTACGCCACGCTTCTTGCTTTGACCACGCCACTGGCGCACAAGGTCATCGAGGAACGCAATGTCGTCACCGCGCTCACCCGCGAGCAGCAGCAGAGGTTGATTGGTTTGCGGGAGTAAAAATTATCTTTTGGCAAGTTCTATCTTCTATAAAATCTATTTCGCTTGCCGTCGCCGCGGCGATATGCAACGCGTCTGTTAAACTAAATGGCCGCGCTGCCTTTTCACTGGCATATTGCCGCCGGTTTGTGCTATAATCCGACAAATCGAATTTGTGGGGGTAGTTATGGTTGATTCAAAAAATTCGGCTAATATAAAAGTAGTGGGCGTGGGCGGCGGCGGCTGTAACGCCGTGAATAGAATGGTGGCCGCCGGTCTTTCCGGCGTGCGGTACATCGCGGTGAACACCGACGCGCAGGTGCTTGGCAGTTCGCTGGCGGACGATGCCGTGCAGATCGGCAACAAACTGACCAAAGGCTTGGGCGCCGGCTCTGATCCCAATCGCGGGCGCGAGGCCGCGGAGGAAAACAAAGAAGATCTGGAAACCGCCTTGGAAGGCGCGGATATGGTTTTCATCACCGCGGGCGAGGGCGGCGGCACCGGCACCGGAGCTGCTCCGGTGGTGGCTGAGATAGCCCGGAGCAAAGGCGCGCTGGTCGTCGGCGTGGTGACCAAGCCTTTCCGTTTCGAGGGGCCGATCCGGATGCGGCAGGCCGAGGAGGGCACGGAACAGCTGCGCTCTAGGGTGGACGCGCTGATCGTTATTCCCAACGATCGTATTTTAGAGGTGGTCGAGCAGACGACCTCGATGTTAGAGGCCTTTAGGCAGGCGGACGATGTGCTGCGTCAGGGGATCTTGGGCATCGCCGGGCTGATCACCACGCCGGGGCTGATCAATCTGGATTTTGCGGATGTGCGCACTATTATGACCAATGCCGGCTCCGCGATGATGGGCATCGGCTCCGCCACGGGCGAGAACCGCGCGGCGGAAGCGGCGCAGCTGGCGATCGCCAATCCCCTGCTGGAAGAGTCTATTCAGGGCGCGACCGGCATTATTGTTTCCGTGGCCGGCGGGCCGGATATGTCCCTGCACGAGGTCAATCAGGCGATGGGCGTGATTTATAACACGGCTGATCCAAACGCGCATATCATTTTCGGCACGCTGATCGATGAATCCAAACAAGGCGGGATGACCCTCACCGTGATTGCGACCGGCTTTAATAACGCGCTGAAGAAAAAAGATCCGCTGGTTTTCACCAACAAAAATAAAATAGAGATCAACGACGACGGGCAGATACAATTTAACACCGATCCGGCGGACGAACAGCCGGCGCTGGAGCCGGCGCGCGCGAAATTTAATTTTTTGGATAATGACGCTCTGGCGGAAACAGCCAAACCGGCCGAAGAAGAGTTTTCGATACCGGTATTTCTGCGCAACAGATAGTGAAGCGGCTGCGCGGATACGGCTTAGCGTTCTTTTTATTTTCCGGACTTTTTGCCGCGACGGACAACGTGGTTTTTTCCGATGTGCCGTCCGGACACTGGGCGGCTGATCCCGTCTCCCGCGCGGTCAATCAACTGCGCATCGTCCGAGGGTATCCCGACGGTACTTTTCGCGGCGATGAAAAAGTGTCCCGCTATGAGACGATAACCTATCTTAATAATCTGTCCCTGACTATGGAGGCGCTGGTCGACCAAAAATTAACCGGTTTGAATGTTCCGACCGGCGCGGTGTCCGCCCGGACGCTGGTGGATCTGCGCAATGAGCTTGACGCGCTGAAAACCGAGGTGGCCGATCTGCAGGGCCGGGACCCGGATTTTGGCCTGCCGGGACTGCTCCGGGATGCCGTGACGTTAGATGTGTATGTCCGGGATTATACGAAGCATACAGATTTTGTTTCTCTGCCCGTGCCGGAGCCGCTGGTGCCGCGGGTTGCTTTTCTGCTGGGGCGCGAGCGCGGACTCAACGGTTACCGTTTCAAGCTGGCGGAAGATTATGCCGGCGTGGAAGGCTGGGCTGGACGCCATATTTTGCCGGAAGTCTGGGTCAAAATAAAAGGCAGTCTGGGCCCCGGCCAGCGGATCAATTCTCTGGATCAGCGGGTGAGCGAACATCCGGGCAACACCGCCGGCTTGGAGCTGGGTTTGTGGGGCGTGGAATTAGGCCTCGCGCAGACTTATATCGGCGAGGCGGAGGTGGATTACCTCAAGACTGCGCCGGCGCCGCCGGGATATTCTCAATACCGTTACCTGAGCCGGACTTCCGCCGTGGTGAAATATAAAATCCCGGTGGAGCTGCCTTTGCTCAATACGGCCGCGCTGGAATACGGCGTCGACAATTATTACACCGGCGCGGAGGGTTTTTACGAGTATAACCTGCGCACCCTGCGCTATCTGACCGGACTGCGGTTTGATCTGAATGATTTGTTTAGTATTCGCACCAGAGCTTTGAAAGAATACCAGCATTTTTATGAACTGGGCGCTGGCGGCGACGCCGAAAAATTGGCGCGTCCGGCGCGGTACTATGACCTCGTGTTGACCGCCGGCGATATTTTTAACCGCGGCACGAACTGGACGCTGATGTGCGCTTACCGAGACGCTTATTTTGGCGATAACGGCCTGCGCGAAGACGCGCCGGGCGTCAATCTTCTGGGCTACTCTTCCTGCGGCTATCAGCCGCTGCTTACGGAAATGCGCTTGGCCGATGTTATCGCCGAGGCCGGCCTTAAAATAACCCAAGATATTGGCCGGGATTTTTTTGCGGAATTAGCTTATATTTACGGTTCCGCCGGTCCGGATAAAAAATTAAATCCGGACAATGACACGACGTATGTTTACGAACAGCATTTGCTGGCTCTGAACTGGCGCGTGCAGGCGAATGGCGTCCTGTATCTGGCGCACGAACAGACCGAGCTTGCGGACAGCTCCGTGCCGCGCCGGCAGGATCAATTCTACGAAGTCATCAATAGGCTCGGCGTGAGGCTGACCTTCTAATGCTCCTGCCTGTTATCCAGCAGCCCGATCCACGTTTGCGGGAAATATCCGCGCCGGTGGAAAAAATCACCCCGGAGCTGAAAAAACTAGCCGCTGATATGTTGGAAACAATGTATGCGCTGGGCAATGGCATCGGTCTGGCCGCGCCGCAGGTGGGCCGGCTGTGCCGGATGTTTGTCTGCGATGTGTCGGAGAGTCGCGATCAGCCGCGCATACTGATCAATCCTGTGCTGGCCTCTCACAATCAGGAAAAAACAAAACGCGCGGAAGGCTGTCTCTCCTGCCGGGGATTTGAAGGGCTGGTTGAGCGTTACGCCAAAGTGACCGTAAGGGCGCTGGCTCTGGACGGCAAAAAAATGACAGTCAAAGCGGACGGTCTTTTGGCCAGATGTTTACAGCACGAGCTCGATCATCTGGACGGGATTATTATTATGGACAAAGCCGAGCCGGCGCCGCCGGATCGGCAGGATGACGCGAAAAAAATAATATGACGCGGCTGGCTTTTTTCGGCTCTCCGGATTTTGCCCTGCCGTCTCTGCAAAAAATTCTGGCGGATGAACGTTTTGCGATAGCGCTGGCCGTCACCCAGCCGGACCGGCCGTCCGGACGGGGTATGCGGCTGAAGCCCACGCCAATCAAACAGACCGCGCTGGCCGCCGGCGTCCCTGTGCTGGAAAACATCCCCTCCGCGGCGGAGCTTAAAAAAGCGCGGGTGGAAAAAATAGCCGTTGTGGCCTACGGCCGCTTGATCCCGGCGGAAATCACGCGCGGCTGGGAATGTGTCAATCTGCATCCTTCGCTTTTGCCCAAATACCGCGGCGCGTCGCCCCTGCAGTCCGCGCTCTTAAACGGCGAGACCAAGACCGCCATAACGACGCTGCTGATCAATGAAAAAATGGATGCCGGCGATATTCTCCTGCAGGAAGAAATTGATATTGGGGAAAATATGCGCTTGGCCGAATTACAGGCTGTATGCGCGGCGCGCGGCGCTGCTCTCCTGCGAGATACTTTGCTGGCGGATGCGCAGAAACTCCGCCGGCCGCAGGATGAAGCGGGGGCGACCTACTGCCGGAAAATAACCGGAGCGGACAGTCTGATCCGTCCCGGCGAGGATAAGCTGGCTGTGCATAACCGCGTGCGGGCGCTCGGCGGCCGCCTGACACACCGGGGAAAACAGGTTAAAATTTTAGAGACTAAATATCAGGCCGGCCGTCTGGAGATAATCACTGTTCAGCCGGAAGGCCGGGCGCCTCTGAGTTACGCGGATTTTAAGAATGGCTACGGAGAAATAATTTTGTGACTTTGAAAAAAAGAATAATCCCCTGTCTGGATGTAACCGGCGGCCGCGTGGTCAAAGGCACCAATTTTGTCGATTTGCGCGACGCCGGCGATCCGGTGGAGCTGGCGAAATATTACGACCGGGAAAATGCCGATGAGCTGGTTTTTCTGGACATCACCGCCAGCAGCGACAGCCGGGAAATTCTGCTGCGTATAGTCGAGCAAACGGCGGAGCAGGTGTTTATTCCTTTTACAGTCGGCGGCGGCATACGCGATACGGAGACGATGCGCGCTTTGCTAAAGGCCGGCGCGGATAAAATCTCGCTGAACACGGCCGCCGTGCAAAATCCAGAGCTGATCCGGCAGGGAGCGGAAATGTTCGGCGCGCAGTGCATAGTGCTGGCGGTGGACGCGCGCCGGAGCGCTCCGGGCAGATGGGAAATATACACGCACGGCGGCCGTCGGGAGACGGGGCTGGATGCTGTCGAGTGGATCAAAAAAGGCCGGGAGTTAGGCGCCGGTGAAATACTGCTGACTTCGATGGACAGGGACGGCACGAAAAACGGCTATGACTGCGCCTTGTTGGATGCGGCGGCGTCCGCGGTCGATCTGCCGGTCATCGCTTCCGGCGGCGCGGGCGCGCTGGAGCATATCGCCGAGGCGCTTAAACACTGCAACGCCGCCCTCTTGGCCTCGCTTTTGCATTTCAAAGAATTTACCGTGGCCGAGATCAAAGCTTATCTGCGCGCTCAGGAACTGCCGGTCAGATAAAATCACAGTTTTTTTAAGCTCGCGTATTTGACCAGCAGCGATTTGCGCGCGCGCAAAAATTGTATATCCAGCGCCTGATCTTCCCCGGAGCCGAAGACTCGGAGCACTTTACCCTCGCCCCATTTGTGGTGAAAAATCCGGTCATTGGCTTGATAGGCGGGAATGTCCGTCTGCGTGGCAGGCGCCGGCGCGCGCTCCGCGTAGCCGCGGATGTCCGCCGGCTCGAACAGTCCGCTGGAGCTTTCGGTTTTGTCCAGCAATTCATCCGGTATTTCGCTGAGGAAACGCGAGACTTCATTGCATCTAGTCTCGCCGGCCTGCGAGCGCAGGCGCGCGGCGGATAAATATATTCTTTCTCTGGCGCGGGTGATGGCCACGTAGCAAAGCCTGCGCTCTTCTTCCAGCGCGGCGGGCTCGTGCAGCGAGCGGATATGCGGCAGGATACTTTCTTCCAGCCCCGTGAGGAACACCGCCGGAAATTCCAGACCTTTGGCGCTGTGAATAGTCATCAGGGTTATCGCGTCGCCTTCTTCTTTGAGATTGTCGATGTCGGTCATCAGGCTGACCTGTTCCAAAAATTCCGCCAGACCCAGCGGCTCTTTTTCTCTGGCGACGGATACCAGCTCAAAAATATTGTCCAGCCGCTCCAGATCGCTTTCGTCCGCCGAGCCGGCGAGCATATCGCGATAACCGGAACGGGCAATGGTTTCGTTTATAATTTCGGACAGCGGGGCTGTTTCGCTTAACATCCGCAGATCCTGAATAGTCTTGTAAAAAACGCGCGCGGACTGCGCGGCGCGTCTAGTCAATTCTGGCGCCTCCGCGTCCAGCGCCGCGAACAAGGTCAAGCCCTGTTCCTCGGCATAGATTTTATATTTTGCCAGCGTCAGCCCGCCGATGCCGCGCGCCGGCAGATTGACAATGCGCCGCAGCGACACATTGTCCGCCGGATTGGCGATGAGGCGCAGATAGGCCAAAATATCCTTGACTTCTTTCCGCGCGTAAAATTTTACGCCGCCGACCAGCCGGTAAGCTATGCCGCGCTTGACAAAAGTTTCCTCGAAAACGCGCGATTGGGCGTTGGTGCGGTAAAACACCGCAAAACTGTTCAATCCGCCCAGCGCCGTTTTGTTTTGCTCGATAGCGTCGGCCACGTGTTGTGCTTCTTCCCTCTCCGTGCCGGCCAGAAAAAAAGTACATTTTTCGCCCGCGCTGTTTTCTGTCCAGAGGTTTTTGGCTTTGCGCAGCTCATTGTTTTTGATGACCGCGTTGGCGGCCTCTAGTATATTGCCGGTCGAGCGGTAGTTCTGCTCCAGCAGGATGACTTTTGCCCGCGGGTAATCCCGCTCAAAAGAAAGAATATTGGCGATGTCCGCGCCGCGCCAAGAATAAATATTCTGATCGCTGTCGCCGACCACGCAGATATTCCGGTGCTTGGCCGCCAGCAGATGGATCAGCGTGTACTGCGCGCGGTTGGTGTCCTGATATTCATCGACTAGCACATACTGAAACTGCTCCTGATAACGCTGGAGCAGCTCAGGATTTTGCTGGAGCAGCTCGATGGTTAAAAGCAGCATATCGTCAAAATCCAGCGCGTTATTTTGGCGCAGCGCGTCCTGATATTTCTGGTACACGCCGCTTATTTTTTTCTGAAAAGCATATTCCGCTAGACGGGCGTATTCCGCGGGCTTAAACATTTTATTTTTAGCCCAGCCGATCTGCCCCAGCGCTTTTTGCGGTGTGAGCTGTTTGTCTTTGTCCAGCCCGTTTTCCCGCAGAATATTTTTAACCAGCGCGGTCTGATCGGCGTTGTCATAGATGACATAGCTGGATGTGTAGCCGGGCAAAAGCTGGATATGCCGGCGCAGCAGTTTGCCGCAGATGCCGTGAAAAGTGCCGATCCAGGCCAGTTTGGCGCCGATGCGTTCTTCCATTTCCCGCGCGGCTTTGTTCGTAAAGGTCACCGCCAGCACGCGCTCCGGCGGGATATGCTTTTCCGCCAGCAGATATTTGATGCGGGAAGCCAGCACTCTGGTTTTGCCGCTGCCCGCGCCGGCCATTATCATTAACGGCCCCTCGGTGTGGAGCACGGCCTCTTTTTGTCTGGGATTGAGCTTGCTTAGCATTTTGGAAAGGAGATATTAGCACAAAATATGGAGAAAATGCCAAGTTTTGGCCTGGCATTTTTTTTGCCGTTTAGCTTGGAAATGTATATTGTCCTTTCGGTGTTTTTTTATTTCGCCGGACTTTTTTTGGCGTCCAGCCGCAGTTTTTACAGTCTGGCTTTTCTGGCGGCGCTGTTATTTTTTTGTGGCCGGCGTAAATGCTGGCGCGGGATTTTTTTGCTGTTTCTAGTATTGGGCTTTGGCCGCACTGCCTGTCATCAATCCGCGCTAGCCGCCAGACTGGCCTCCGCGGAAAACTGGCGTCCGGGTCCGCTCACGCTGCGTATTGTCTCAGATATACAGTACAGAGCAGATACGGCGGTTTTTACCGCCAGAGCCGGCGGCTATAAAATAATGGCCAGACTGCGCGGCGGGCAGAATCTGCATTACGGCGATACGCTGACTTTGAGTAAATACGGATTATTTCCCCTGCGGCTCAAACGCAATTTTTTCATTGCCGGCTACGATGATTATCTTTATGCCCGCGGCTATTCCCTGCGCCTGAATGCGGACGCCGGCGCGGTGCAGGAGCGCGCCGCCAGCCGGTCATTGTTCGGGCTGGCCATAGACTTGAAAAATAAACTGACGGAAATACAGCGGCAGACTTTGCCAGAAGAGCAGGCTGGCATTATGTGTACTTTTTTGTTCGGCGCGGCGTCCTCGGCTGTCGACACGGAAACTATCGAAGCGTACCGGCGCGCCGGAGTTATTCACCTGCTGGTGGTTTCCGGTATGCATATCACGCTGTTTATGGCTTTGCTGCAATCCGTAGCCGCCGCTCTGCGTCTGAAAAGCTGGCCGGCTTTCTGGCTCATCACGCTGGTCAACGCGCTTTTTATTTTCGCGGTGGGCGCGGGACCCTCGGTCTGCCGCGCCGGCCTGATGGCGGAGATCGCCCTGCTGGGGCGGACTTTGCGCCGGCCGACGGATGTTTACAATGCACTGGCGCTCTCAGGACTGGCGCTTTGTATTTTTGATCCGCTGTTAGTTTATGACGCTGGCTTTCAGCTCTCTTTTGCGGCGACTTTTTCCCTGCTTTTTCTGGCGCCGGTTTTAGCCGCCAGACTGGGGTTTCTGCCCAAATTTTGGCGCGGACTGCTGGCTGTTTCCACCGCGCCGTTTTTGCTGACTATGCCGCTTTGTGTTTATTACTTCAACGGAATTTCTCCGGGCGCCTTATTCATCAATGCGCTGGTTTTGCCGTGGGTGGAGACGCTGACCTATCTGGGTTTTGTTTCCGCTTTTGCCGGTTTGTTTTCCCTGCGGCTGGCTTTGCTCTTAAACTCCTTTAGCTATGGCCTTTTGGTTTTGCTGGACTGGCTGGTCGGTATATTTTCCGGCGCTTATATCCGGGTGCCGCAAATTCCGCTGGCTCTGCTCTTTTTCAGTCTGGGCTGGCCTTTAGTTTTTGTTCTTTATCCGCGCTGGCTGAAAAAATACTCGCTCGCCCTTTTAATTTTTATGCTGGCGTTCTGGTTTTATCCGGGCAGTAATAATTTACGGATATTTTTTCTGAATGTGGGGCAGGGCGACAGCATCCTGATCGCGCGGCGTAAAAAAGCGCTGGTCATCGACTGCGGCTCGGAGTCCAGTGACGCCGCCGGGGATATTCTTAACCGGACGCTCTTAAAACTCGGCGCCGGGGCCCCCGCTGTTTTGCTGACACACGGCCACGCCGACCATTACAACGGCCTGCTGAAACTGCCGCGCATCGGCGCGCTGGTTCTGCCGGACAACCTAGAACCGGACATCGCGGAAGCCCTGCGCGCCAGAGCAGAATACGTGACGGCGGAACTGCCGGGGGTTGTCTTGCATAAACCGGCGGATATTGCTAAGCAGGAAAACAATAATTCTGCGCTGGCTTTATTGGAGGAAGGCGATTTTCGCGCCTTGTTCACCGGCGATGCCGAGAGGGAGGAAGAAAAATTATTTTTGGATATTCTGCCGGAAATTGATTTGCTCAAAGCCGGACATCACGGCAGCAAGACTTCTTCCAGTCCGGAATTTTTAGCCGCGCTCAAACCGGACAACGCGGTTATTTCCGCCGGCGCATCCAATAAGTACCGCCACCCGCATCCAGAGGCGCTGGCTAGATTGTCTGTCTGGGCTAAAATCTGGCGCACGGACAGAGACGGCGCGGTAATGGCGACAGTGTATCCGCATCATTATCGTATGGAAACCAGCGCAACTGGACAACGCGCGGATTTTCCTATTCGCGCAAAATATTAAGGTTCTTGGATTGGC
>JAITIS010000070.1 GCA_031279305.1 Candidatus Margulisiibacteriota bacterium
CCCAGTATGGTAAAAACAATGCCCAGCGCCGTGATATCCGCCTCCCGGATTCGTTCGCGGACTATGAACCAGATCGCAGCAATGAGCACCAAGGCCAAAGGCAGCACTGTCAGCAGGGAACTTTTGAGCGCGGTCAGCATTTGCGATAAATCGCCGGTCTGGTTTGCCGCGGGGAGCGCGGCTGGCAGAGCAGCATCAGGAAAATTTGCTTTTAATTCCATCTGGCTGATGGCTCCTTTGCGCGCGGCGGCGCCGGCCAAATCCAGCAAAGCGTTTCTGCCGCCGGCCACATATTCCGCTTTAGCGCGCACTTCCGGGCTGGCGGAAAAAAAAGCGGGAGCGGAGGACACATTTGGCACTTTACCTAGCAGGCACACCGCTAGAATAAAAACCGTCAATATCGGCAAAGCGGAGGCCAGCGTCACCACGCCCAATCCGGAAGAGCCGGTTTTTTTAGCGCTGGCGATTTTAGAAACACCGATGCCCAGCGCGATGATCAGCGGCACAGTCACCGGGCCGGTGGTCACACCGCCGGTGTCCCAAGCCAGATTGGCCACCGGGCGCAGGATAGGATTTTGTTCCAGAAAAAAACCCAGCAGCAGCAGCAGCGGCATAGACAGATACACCGCCGGCTTAAAAGCCCAGCCGTATATAAAACGAAACATACCGAGCAGCACCGCCAAACCCACGCCGGCGGCGATCGCCAGCACCAGCCAGTTTGCCCCGCGGTTTAGCAGAAGATATAAGAGCGGCGCATTCCAAGCCTCCACCGCTCTGCCTTGAATTTTCAAAAAACCGATCGCCGGTTCGGCGATAGTGGCCGTCACGCCGATCACGATGGCGAACACCGCCACGCCCCAGACGCCGACTTTCTGGGGCAGACGCAGTCCGCATTGCTCGCCCAGCGGCATAACACCCAGAAAAAGACCTTCCAGAAAAAAGGCTAGTCCGAGGACCGTCGCGCCCACACCCAGCGCCACCAGCAGAGAATGCTCCACGGGCACGCGCAGAATAAAAGTCTGGGCCAGAAAAAGATAGATGACCACAAAAGCCACGGCTTTTAACTGCGCGCCGATTTTGGCGGAAGCATAGGAAGCAACCAAGGTGGAGGCCTGGCGCCAGGAAATCTGCCAAGATCTGTTTTTCGGCAAAATTTCAGACTGGTTCAGCATAATTTCATATTATAACTATTTTGCATTTATTGCACCACAAAATTAACGATTTTATCCGGCACGATTATTTTTTTAATTATCGTTTTACCGGCCAAGTGTTTTTGGACGCCGGGATCGGCCAGCGCCAGTTTTTCCAGCTCAGCCGGCGGCAGTCCTTTAGCTGTCTTTTGCGCGCCGCGCGCTCTGCCGTTGACCGAAAAGACAATCTCTATCTCGCTGACTGTCAAATATTCGGCGTCATACTGCGGCCATTTTTCCAGATGAATAGAAGTCCGGCCGCCCAATCCTGCCCATAGCTCCTCGGCCAGATGCGGCGCGTAAGGCGCCAACAGGCGCAGAAAATCGGCCAGCGCATCTTTAGCCAGCGTGTCCCTGCTCTGCGCGGCATTGATAAAAATCATCAGCTGGGCAATGCCGGTGTTAAAGCTCAGGCTGTTAATATCCTCGCCGACTTTTTTGATAGTCTGGTGCAGGATTTTTAACAGCTCTGCGTCTCTGTGTCCATCCGCGATTTTTTTCTGGGCAAAAATATTCCACACCCTGTCTAAAAAACGCCGGACGCCCAGAATGCCTTTGGTCGACCAGGGTTTGGCCATTTCCAGCGGCCCCATAAACATCTCGTACATACGCATAGCGTCCGCGCCGTAAGCGCGGATAACCTCGTCTGGATTGATGACATTGCCGCGGGATTTGGACATTTTTTGGCCGTCTTCCGCCAGAATCAGCCCCTGATTGGTCAGGCGCTGAAAAGGCTCCGGCGTGGAAACCGCGCCTATATCAAAAAGCACTTTGTGCCAGAAACGCGCGTAGAGCAGATGCAGCACCGCGTGTTCCGCCCCGCCGATGTAATGATCCACCGGCAGCCAGTAATCCAGTTTGTCTTGAGCAGCCAGCGCATTTTTATTGCGCGGATCGACGTAGCGCAGATAGTACCAGCTGGAGCCGGCCCATTGCGGCATAGTATTGGTTTCACGCCGCGCCGCGCCGCCGCATTCGGGGCAGACAGTATTCACCCAGTCCGAAATACCGGCCAACGGCGATTCGCCGGTACCGGTCGGCTCGTATCTGGCCACGTCCGGCAGTTTGAGCGGCAGTTCATTTTCCGGCACGGCTACTGTACCGCAATGCGGACAGTGCACCAGCGGTATCGGCTCACCCCAGTAACGCTGGCGGGAAAAAACCCAGTCGCGCAGTTTGTAATTGACAGTTTTTCGGCCAAGGCCTTTTTTTTCCAAATCGGCGGTGATTTTTTCTTTCAGCGCCGCGCTGGTCAAGCCGTCGTACTGCTCCGAGTTTACCGCTAGGCCGTCCTCGCCAAAAATTGTGATTACAGGAATATTATATTTTTGCGCGAAAGCCAGATCGCGCTCATCGTGCGCCGGCACGGCCATAATCGCGCCGGCGCCGTAAGAAATCAACACATAGTCGGCGACCCAGATTGGTATTTTACGGCCATTGACCGGATTTACCGCGTAAGCTCCCGTGAATATGCCGGTTTTGTCTTTTTCCAGATGAGCGCGCTCCAGATCGCTTTTCAAGCGTGTCTGCTGCACATAGCCGTCAACCGCGGTTTTTTGCTCTGGCGCGGTAATTTTAGCCAGCAGCGGATGCTCCGGCGCGATAACCATAAATGTCGCACCATAAAGCGTGTCCGGCCGGGTAGTGAAAACTTTGAGAACACCGAGCGCGGCCAGCTCGTCCGCCAGAGGAAAATCCACTTCCGCGCCGGCGCTTTTGCCTATCCAGTTGCGCTGCATAAGTTTTATCGGCTCCGGCCAGTCCAGCAGATCGAGATCACCCAGCAGACGCTCGGCATAAGCGGTAATTTTTAGCATCCACTGGCGCAGATCTTTTTTAACCACCGTGCCGCCGCAGCGCTCGCAGACGCCGTCTTTGACTTCTTCATTGGCGATGCCGGTCTGGCAGCGCTCGCACCAATTGATCGGCATATTGGCCTCATAGGCCAACCCTCGTTTGAATAGCTGCAAAAAGATCCACTGCGTCCAGTGGAAATATTCCGGATCGGTGGTGTCGATCTCTCTATCCCAGTCATAGCTGAAACCAAAAGCTTTGATCTGCCGGCGGAAATTTTCGATATTTTGCCGCGTGGAAACAGACGGATGGGTGCCGGTCTGGAGCGCGTAATTTTCGGCTGGCAGGCCGAAAGCGTCCCAACCCATCGGATGCAGAACATTGCAGCCGTTCATCCGCTTGTAACGGCAGAGTATATCCGAAGCGGTGTAGCCTTCCGGGTGGCCGACGTGCAGTCCGGCGCCGGACGGATAGGGAAACATATCCAGACAGTAAAAACGTTTTGCTTTAGGGAAAGCGGGGTCTTCCGTTGTTTTATACAATCCGGTTTCGGCCCATTTTTTCTGCCATTTTGGCTCGACAGCCAGATGATTGTAGCGTGCGGACATAAACTCATTTTATAATACAAAACACATTTTTGCACAAAGCAGTCTTTATCCGCTGGCAAACAAGATGCTTAAATTTGAGCTATGCTGTTCTGTAAGCGAAAGCCGCGCAAAATTGTTTGTTTTTCAACAAACAATTTTGCGCGGCTTTCGCTTATCTTTTTGGCATCAAAATTGCATTTTCATCAACATATCATTTCGGGGGGGATTTTTTATGGTCAGACAATTATATACACAAGTTTCGCTGGGAGCAGTAAATTTTAATGAAAAAAATCTAACAGGGAGTAATATTATCAAAACAGCCAATGTTGCCAATAACGAAAAACTTTTTCCTGGTCACACAGTTTCTATAATAAATAATAATTTTCTAAAACCTAAGGGGACAATAACTATAGACGGCAAGTCAGTTAATCTAGGAAAATGGGCAGACGCCTCTGTCGATGGAACGCTAAAAAGTATGAACGGCCGGATTTTTGAGTTAGATGGAGAAAAATATATTGCCTACTATGATAACAATAGCAAAACCACCGATGAGGGCTGGAAAATAGCCAAAGTCAATGTTGACGAAACCAAATCAAAATCCGGCAGAGTAACCGTATCGCCAAAAACAGAAAGTCCAAAAAATACCGATACAGCTCAAGGCGAAACAGACGAGCCGCCAGAAAAGCCCGCTAACGCTAAACAAAGAGAAGATGATTTTTATAGTTTTATGACCAACGCTTTTAACCATCTTGCTAATACTAATACTAATACTAATTCTATTCTAGTTCTTAATCTTAATACAGATAAATATACGCCTCCTAGCGTTACCAAAAATGGCAATACGTATTCGTGCGAGAAACTAACGATAGGGACCGCCCAGCTTTCTGATGTTAAATTTATAGACGAAGGCTTGACCGGCATATCAAAATTTACAGCCAAATGGAATGGGCTAGATGTCAATATTGAGTTTAGGCAAGGCGATTTTGCTCACCTTATCGGCAAAAAATCCGCTGAAGCAACCACCCCTTGCGGGCAAATAACTTTTAACGGCAAACAATACGACGTCATCCGCACAGATGTCGGTTTTGAATTTACATATAAGGGAACTGATGATGCCACCGTAAAAGTAGCTATAGACGATACCAGCATTAAGAGTATTTCTGACTTTTTGAACACGGTAGAGGAGAATAAGGAAAATGAAGTAGAAAAAGCAAAAGAGAAAGTTATTGACCCAAATATAAACCCTGCTTTATTTAAGCTTCTTGATTCTATTAGTGATGATGTTTGGCTTTCATTAGCAGAGAATGGTACTAAAATTGTTGACAATA
>JAITIS010000130.1 GCA_031279305.1 Candidatus Margulisiibacteriota bacterium
AACTGCAAAAATTAAACCATTTTAGCGTCACGCAGCTAGAAAAGTATTCGCGCTGTGCTTTCCGTTTTTTCTGCGAAGATGTGTTGAAGCTAAGAGGCAGACCAGAGGACAAAACCAACCTGACTATAGGCTCGCTGATGCATAAGGTTTTAGAATTATCTTATCTGGATCAGCAGACTGATCTGGATAAGCTCGTGGAGGATATTTGGAACAGCACAGAATTCAAGGGCAAACTGAAGCTGCTGCACGGACAGGCGGAGGCGGAGCGCAAAAAAATTTCATTCATACTAAAAAGATTCATAGAACAAGACAAACTCGTATCCGCAGAAAGAAATTTTTGGCCGGCGGAATACGAAAAGAAAATGAGCGCTAGAGACTGCGCGGTCTATAAACTGGGCGGCAATACTCTAAGCGGCACAATAGACCGTGTGGACAAAAACGCCGCGGAGGATTTTTTGATAATAGATTATAAATCTGGACAGTTGCCCCAGCTGGAGCCGGCCGAGCTGGAAAAAGGCATTCTGCCGCAGGCGCTGGTCTATGCGCTGATTTACCGGGAACTGTCCGGGTTAAGCCCTGCCGGCGCGGAGTACTGCGGTCTCAAAAAAAACAAACGCTCCGGCCTGTACAGCGCCAAATATCAAAACCTGATCCGGTCCAAAAAATTTGTCACACCGGCGGAATTCACAAAAATTCTAAATAACCTCCGTTCAAAACTCGCGGAATATTTTGCGGCGATTCAGCGCGGCGAGTTCTGGCAAAACAATGAGGAAAAATGCCCGGAATACTGCACAGCCAGTGAAATCTGCCGCCAGAAACAAACAGGAGCGCCGATATGAACACGGCACAGCAAAAAATCGTAAAGGCGCGCGGGCAGTCTATCTGCGTCAACGCCAGCGCGGGCACTGGAAAAACGACGGTGCTGGTGGAGAGAATACTCAGTCTGATCCGGGATGACCAAATTTCTATCTGTAAGATCCTGGCAATCACCTATACGGACAAAGCCGCGCAGGAGCTGAAAGAACGGCTGACTCAGGCAATGCGCGACAGCGGGCTGAATTACTGGGAAACAGAAACCGCTTATATCACCACTTTTCACAGTTTTTGCGCCAGAATCCTGCGGGAAAACTGTTTTCAGCTAAACCTGCCGCCGGATTTCCGCATATTGACAGACATCCCAGCCAAACTGCTGCTGGAGGAAGCCACAAACAAGGTCATTGATAACAGGCTAAAAAACGATGACCCAAAAATCTGCGGTTTGCTGGAAAAATATCCGCGCGCAAACCTGCTTAACGGTCTAGCCGCCGCGCTTGCTGCTATGCAGGCCGCGGGACAAACACCCAAGGATCTGCAGGTAACTCCCGCAGAGATCTTAAAAAACATCACCGGATTAAACGAAAAATATCTGCGGGAGTGCTACGCTGAAATACAAAGCAAAGCGCGGCGGCTGGCCAGCCTGCAGGCAGACAAGGCCGGCGCGGAAAATCTGCGCGCGGTCTTAATAAAAATCTGCGCCGAGGATTTTGCCCAGGACAGACTTAAGGAAATTCAGGGGCTTTTTGCCGGACGTAAAATAAAAGAAGACACAGCCGCTGGCGAATTTCTGAGGGCAATCCGCGTCCGGATAGCCGGGCTTAAATATTTTTTGGATTGTTCCGCCGAGCTGAAATTCTGCGAACTGACCGCCGAATATCTGGATTTGCTGGAAGAAGCGCGCGCCGAATACTCCAGACTCAAAGAAAAAAATAATCTGCTGGATTTTGAGGATTTACAGTTAAAAACCTTAAAAATGCTGAAAGAGCAGCCCGGAATCGCCAGTTTTTATCAAAAACATTTTGCCGAGATTGCCGTGGATGAATTTCAGGACACCAACGGTCTGCAAAACGAGCTGTTAAATCAGCTCGCGGAAAAAAATAATTTATTTATCGTCGGCGACCGCAAACAGTCGATTTATTTTTTTCGTCACGCGGACAGCGCGCTTTTCGCAAAACGCGGGGAGGCTATCGCGCAGGCGGGAGGCCTCCGGGAAAATCTTACGGAAAACTACCGCTGCGCGCAAAATATTATCGGGCTGGTCAATCAAGTGTGCGCAAATTTACTGCCGGATTACGCTCCGGAAAAACTGCGGGCCGGACGGGAGGAACAGCTGGCCAGCCCAGGCGAAGCCAAGATTGTTTTTATTCCCCAGCATAAAAACCTAAATGAAAACACCGAGGCCGCGCGAGGCAAAGAGGCGCGTTATATCGCGCGGCAGCTGAAAGATCTGCAGGGGCAGGACAACGCAATACTGCTGCCCAAAACCACCGGCCTAAAAATATACACCGCGGCTCTGGAGGCGGAAAATCTGCCGTATACAGTATGGAGCGGCGGAACTTATTATCAGCGCGGGGAGATAATCGATGTCTTAAATTTTCTGCAAATCCTGAACAATCCATATGATGATCTGAAGCTAGCCGCGGTGCTACGCTCGGAAATGTTCAGCGTAAGCGACGGCGCGCTGTTTATGCTGACCAGAGACAAAAAAGAAAAACCGCTGTTTGCTCTACTGGAGCGCGGCTTTGCCGGCTGGCCGGCGGAAGACAGGGAAAAAATCGAGGATTTCCGGCGCATATACGCAGAGATTGCCGCGTGCCTCGGCAAGCTGCCCGTCGCCCGGATTGTAAAACAAGTTTTAGAAAAAACTTTTTTCACGCGCGTCGCCTTTACCCACCGGGATAAATCCGCGCAGATCAGCGCCAATCTGCAAAAACTGCTGGAGATCGCTCAAGATCCGCTTTTTAGCCGGCATAATCTGGCTTATTTTATTCATTACATAGAGAAATTACAGGAAGAAGGCGCTAAAGAAACCGACGCGGAACCGGAGGACAAGACAAATGCTATCAAAATTTTGACCATTCACAAAGCCAAAGGTCTGGAATTTGATAATGTTTTTATCGCGGACATTTACGCGCATTCGACCGAAAAAACGTCAGATAATCCTTTTAATAAACAGTTGGCCGAGCAAAAAATTCCGCTCGCGCTCCAATACAAAGAGGACGGGGAAGACTATATTTCGCTCGCGGCCCGGCACAGCAAACGCTTAAACCTCGCGCTGGAAACAGCGGAACGCAAAAGGCTGTTTTATGTCGCGCTGACCCGCGCCAAAAAAAGACTATATGTGATCAGCGCCTACCCGCAGAATTCTGACCAAGAGGAAATTAAGGATATTTCCTGCGGCTGTCTGGACACGCAGAACATCGGCGCGTGGCTGCGCTATCTGTGCCAGCAAAATAAAATTTCCGCGCAGTATGTCGTCAATGATCCCGCCATCCCGCCAGAAACCAAAAAGAAAACATCCGTAAAATTGCCCACCATTTTGCCAGAGCCCGGAAAATACTTGCCGGAGCTTCAGGAAACTTATGAGCTAAACAACCTTACCGCC
The DNA here is from genome assembly GCA_031279305.1 of Candidatus Margulisiibacteriota bacterium. GTDB lineage: Bacteria > Margulisbacteria > Termititenacia > Termititenacales > Termititenacaceae > JAISQA01. The sequence continues at coordinate 3,422 of JAITIS010000130.1, forward strand.
ACGCTGGCCGGCGATCTGCTGAAGCAAACCGGCGCTTTTATCTTAAATTATTTTCACGGTTTTCCGTTGCCGGCGCCGCAAACGCACGGACGGTTTGACGCAGAGACAATGCTTAAAATCGGCAGGGCCGCGCACAAAGCCATCGAGGAAAAAACCCTAAAATACACCGGCAGGGAGTTCACGCCCGCGCAAAAGGAATTCCTGCAAAAATGTCTGGACAATTTTTACGCCTCGGAAGCCGCCCGGCTGATGCGCGCCAACGCTTATTATTTAGAGCTGGATCTGGATTATCTGGAAAACAACATCCGCTATCAGGGACGCGCGGATCTAGTCATTCAGACTACCGGCGCAGTTTTAGTCTATGATTTTAAGACTGGCGAGGCGGAACAAAAATACAACGCGCAGGTGGCGCTGTATATGGCTATCCTGCAAAAATATTTTGCTGGTAAAAAAATCCAGGGATTTATTTTTTATCTGCACAGCAATAACCTAGCCGAGGTCGCGCTGGATGAAAATATTTTTCAGAAATGCGCGGACGCGCTGGCGACTTATGAAAATACCCAGACATAAAAATTTGCCTGTTCTCTGTTACAATATGCGGCAATGGGCGCCGCAGAATATTTTTCCAGCATACAAAAATTATACGCGGGCGGGCGGGCGACAGAGCGCAGCTACCGCGGCTACTTGGCACGGCTGATCGAGACGCTGGAGCCGATCGATTGCGGCGCGCCGGACTATATCATCACACAGCGGGGGCTTCCGGTCGGTTATATCGAAGCTAAAAACCTCGACCAGAAAACCGATCTGGACGCCGCGGAAAAATCCGCACAGCTGGAGCGTTATCTCAAAAGCCTGAATAATCTGGCGCTCACTAACTATCTGGAATTTCGTTTTTATAAGAATGGCAGCAAGGTCGCGGCCGTGTCTATCGGCAAACTGAACGGCGGCAAGCTGGCGCCCGCGCCGGAAAACTGGGCACATTTTGCGGATCTGCTCCGAGATTTTTGCGCGTACACCGGGCAGACCATAACCGCGCCGGAAAAACTGGCCAAAATGATGGCCGGCAAAGCGAGACTGATGCAGGAAATAATTTTCAACACCGTAAATTCCGCCGGGGACAATTCGCTCAAAGAACAGTTGCTGGCTTTTCGGAAAATTTTAATTCACGATATGGACGCCAAGCAATTTTCCGACATCTATGCTCAGACTATCACGTACGGGCTTTTTGCCGCCCGGCTGCACGACCGGACGCTGGAAAATTTTTCGCGGCAGGAAGCCCGTGAATTGGCGCCTAGATCCAATCCGTTTTTACGCCAGTTTTTTGATTATATTTCCGGTGCCAATCTGGATGACAACGTAGCTTGGATAGTGGACGACCTCGCCAATATTTTTCTGCGCTGCGATGTGCGCACCATCCTGCAAAATTTCGGCGCGGCAACCAAACAGACCGACCAGCTGGTGCATTTTTATGAAGCTTTTTAGGCGCATACGACGCCCGGCTCAAGAAAACCCGCGGCGTTTATTACACGCCGGAGCCAGTGGTGAATTTTATTGCGCGCGCGGTAGACGATATTCTCAAAACCGAATTTGCCATCGCCGGTGGCCTAGCTGACACCGGCAAAATAAAAATACAGGGGCAGGAGCTGCACCGCGTGCAGATCCTCGACCCCGCCGCCTGCACAGGGACATTCTTAAGCGCGGTCATCAGGCATATTCATCAGCAGTATGCCGGGCAGAGCGGCGTATGGAACGCTTACGTCGACGAGCATTTAATTCCGCGCCTGCACGGGTTTGAACTTTTGATGGCGGCCTACACGATCTGCCACACCAAGCTGGAGTTACTCTTAAACGAAACCGGCTACAAATCCCGAAGCGGCCAGCGGCTCAAAGTCTATCTGACTAATACGCTGGAAGAGGCGACGCTCAGCACAGAGACGCTGTTCGCCAAATGGCTGTCTGACGAGGCGAGCGCGGCGAATGAGGTAAAACGCGACTGTCCGGTGATGGTGGTGCTGGGCAATCCGCCCTACAGTGGAGAAAGCGAGAATAAAGGCAGTTGGATTACGGCACAAATATCTGATTATAAATTTGAACCAGACAGTCAACAGAAACTAAATGAAGGCATTTCCAAGTGGCTCAGTGATGACTATGTAAAATTCATCCGCTATGGCGAACAGCTTATAGAAAAAAAATAGCGCGGGAGTTTTAGCTTATATCAATAATCATACTTTTATTAACAATACAACTTTTCGCGGTATGCGCTGGCATTTGTTAAAAACTTTTGACAAAATTTATATTCTTGACTTACACGGCAATGCTAAGCGAAAAGAAACCTGCCCAGACGGAAGTAAAGATGAGAATGTTTTTGATATTCAACAAGGAGTGTCGGTAAATATTTTTGTGAAAACAAATAAGAAAAAACTAATAAATTGGCAAAGATTTGTTATTACGAACTCTGGGGCTTACGTAAAAATAAATATGAATTTTTATTAAAAAATAATTTACAGTCTATTAAATTTCAGAACCTAGCTTATAAAGAGCCATATTATTTTTTTGTGCCAAAAGATTTTGGCGCCATAGATGTATACAATAAAGGGTTTGCTGTAGATAAGTTATTCTGCCTCAATGGAGTAGGCATCTGCACAAAAAGAGATAACCTAGCTTACCAAGATACAGAGAAAGATTTATTAAATATCTTAAATGATTTTAGCAAGTTGGATGAGTTATCTATTAAAAATAAGCACAACATACAATCAGAAAGTCGAGACCAAAAAGTAATTTACGCCAAAAATAATGTTATGGAATATGGCATTAAAGATGAATACATAAAAACAGTTTTATACAGACCTTTTGATAAAAAGGTGACTTATTTTACAAATAAGTCCAAAGGATTTTTAGCGTATCCTGTTTATAATATTATGCGGCATTTTCTTCAGGACAATATAGCTATTGTAATTGGTAAACAGGGTGGTTCTGTGGGGGATATGTATTGGAATTTGGCATTTGTTTCTAAAAATATTGTTGACCTCAATTTATATTACAGAGGCGGCGCTGTAACAATGCCTTTGTATATTTACGATGACGACATGTATGACGCCCGTCGTCCCAATTTTAATCCGGAAATAATCCAAAAATTTGAGCAGACTGTAGGGAAAGCGGAGCCGCTCGCCATCCTCGATTATATTTACGCTGTCCTGCACTCGCCGAAATACCGCGAGACTTACAAAGAATTTCTCAAAATTGATTTTCCGCGCGTGCCGTATCCAGCGGACAAAAAGATTTTTAGCCGGCTGGCGAAAATCGGCGGAAAATTAAGGCAAATACATCTGCTGGAGGCGCCGCTGAAATTTCTGACCGCCTATCCGGTGAACGGTGATAACAAAGTGGAAAAAATAATTTGGACGCCAGACGGAGCTGCCGGACGCGTCTATATTAACGCCGCTCTGGCCGAGACAACCCGCCTGATGCCAGAAATCGACGCGGTGAAATTTCTCTAGCGGCTTTAAGCCCGGCCTAGTTTTCGCGCCCGTTCTTTTTCCAGCGCTTCC
>JAITIS010000031.1 GCA_031279305.1 Candidatus Margulisiibacteriota bacterium
CTGGGCGTAGACCGAACGATGATCGAGCTGGACGGCACGCCGTTTAAGAAAAAACTAGGCGCCAACGCCATACTCGGCGTGTCTATGGCCGCGGCCAGAGCCGCGGCGGACGCGCTGGAAATCCCGCTGTACCGTTATCTGGGCGGCTCCTACACCAATGAACTGCCGGTGCCGATGTTAAATATCATCAACGGCGGCGCGCACGCGGACAACAATGTCGACATTCAGGAATTTATGATCGTGCCGGCGGGCGCGGAGAGTTTCAAGGAGGCCCTGCGCACCGGCGCGGAAGTTTTTCATAATCTGAAAAAAGTGCTGAAAAATAAAGGCCTGAACACCGCCGTCGGCGACGAAGGCGGCTTTGCGCCCAATCTGAAATCTAACGAAGAAGCTATCCGGGTGATCATCGAGGCTATACAGACCGCCGGCTACAAACCGGGACAGGACGTGTTCATCGCGCTGGATATTGCCTCCAGCGAGTTTTACGACGCTAGAAAGAAAAAATACATTCTGGCCAGCGAAAATAAAGAGTTGACGTCCGAACAATTTGCGCTGTACCTGAGCCGTCTGGCCGATGTTTATCCGATCGTTTCTATCGAGGACGGTATGGCCGAAGGCGACTGGGATGGCTGGAAACTGCTCACCAACAGGCTGGGCGGGCGCGTGCAGCTGGTCGGCGATGATCTTTTTGTCACCAATGTGAAAATCCTATCCGAGGGCATCAGCAAAGGCATAGCCAACTCGATACTCATCAAAGTCAATCAGATCGGCACGCTGACCGAGACTTTTGCCGCGGTGCGGATGGCACAGAAAGCCGGTTATACCGCGGTCATTTCGCACCGCAGCGGCGAGTCCGAAGATTCCACCATTGCGGACATCGCGGTGGCTCTTAACGCCGGGCAGATCAAGACCGGTTCGGTTTCGCGCACCGACCGCATCGCTAAATACAATCAGCTTCTGCGCATCGAGGAAGAGCTGGGCGACAGCGCCGTCTATGAAGGACTGCGGGTTTTCAAACAGCGCTAACGCTGTTTTTTAGAAAAGCGGCTATATCAGCCGCTTTTTTTTTGTTAAAATCAAGCTATGAATATCGTTTTGATCGGCTTTATGGGTTCCGGCAAAACCTCCACCGGGCGCCTGTTAGCCAAGCAGCTAGGCTATCGTTTTATCGATACGGATAATCTCATCGAACAGCAGAATGGGATGACTGTAGCTAATATTTTTGCCCGCAAAGGCGAGGAGTTTTTCCGCCAGCAGGAAACCGCCCTGCTCAAACAGTTAAACGGCGCGGATAATTCTGTCATCGCCACCGGCGGCGGCATAGTGCTCACCGGGGAAAACCGCCTGCTCCTGCGCGAGCTTGGCGAGGTGGTGTATCTGCAAACCGCCGCGGCGGAGATCATCAAGCGCTTAGACGGCGACACCACCCGTCCTCTGCTAAGCGCCGCGGATAAATACGAAGAAATAACCAGAATGCTGGAAATACGCCAGCCGCTGTATCAGGCCGCCGCCAACTGCATCACCGGCACGTTTACCGGCCACCCGGAAAAGTCCGCTGAACGCATTCTCCAGCTCCTAAAGATAGGAGTGAAATAATGCCCGTCGTCAAAGTGGATCTGCCCCAGCGCGCCTACCAAATCCATATTGGCCCAGATATGCTATCCCGCGCCTGCCAGCTGATGACCGATCTGGAGCTGCACGGACGGGCGCTGTTACTCAGCAACCGGAAAGTTTACCGGCTGTACGGCGGGCGGACACGCGCTGTGCTGGAGAAGCATTACAGCGTATATCCCTATCTTATCGGTGACGGCGAGCGATATAAATCCCTGCACACCGTGGAAAAAGTCCTGCGTTTCCTCATCCGAAACCGTTTTGAGCGCGGCGACACGATCGTCGCGCTAGGCGGCGGTGTGGTCGGCGATCTGGCCGGTTTTGCCGCGGCGGTGTATCTGCGCGGTGTTAATTTTGTGCAAATCCCCACGACGCTGCTGGCGCAGGTGGACTCCAGTGTCGGCGGCAAAACGGCGGTCAACGATCCTCTGGGTAAAAATCTCATCGGTTCTTTTTATCAGCCCCGCCTCGTCCTCGCCGACACCCAGACCCTGCGCACCCTGCGCCAGAGAGAGCTGTTGTCGGGACTGGGCGAGATTGTAAAATATGGATTTATCGCCGATCCGCAAATACTCCAGACTCTGGGCAAACACAGACAGACTATCGCGCCGGAGCTGATCGCCCGCTGCTGCCAGATCAAGGCCGGGATTGTCCGCGCCGACGAGACGGAGAAAAATAAACGCGCTGTCTTAAATTTTGGCCACACCATCGGCCACGCGCTGGAGACTTACACGCATTACCGTTTCAGCCACGGCGAGGCCATAGCTATCGGCGCGCTGGCGGCGGTGTATATGTCTATCCTGCGCGGCCACTTAAAATATTCCGCCTTGGACAAAATACAAAAACTTTACCGCAGGCTCGGCCTGCCGGCACACACAGGGCTTAGGCTAAGCGCGGACAAAATCTACCGGATAATACAGAGCGACAAAAAAGTCGCCGACAGCCGCCTGCGTATGGTGCTGCTCAAAGACATAGGCAAACCGCTGATTTGTCCGGTAGAATACGAGGAGATCGTCAGAGCTTTGGACATTATTTAAGAGGAGTTGGCTCAATGAAAGTTTTAGTTATTCACGGCCCCAATCTCAATCTGCTGGGCGCGCGCGAGAAAAAAATTTACGGTAAAATCACCCTGTCCGCGATAAACACCGATCTGGCGGTGCTGGCCAAAAAACATAAAATCGCCATCGAATTTTATCAGTCCAATATCGAAGGCGAAATTGTCACCGAAATCCAAAAAGCCCAAAAGAAATTTGACTATATTATTCTTAACCCCGGCGCCTACACGCATTACAGCATTGCGATACGGGACGCCATCTCCGGCGTAAAAGCCAGAGTCATCGAGGTGCATCTCTCCAACATTCACGCCAGAGAAAAATTTCGGCGGGAGTCGATCATCGCGCCGGTCTGCATCGGCCAGATCGCCGGTTTTGGCCGGGATTCTTACCGCTTGGCTTTGGAATACATCCTCGCGCGATGAAAAGGCTTGAGGCGGTCAGGCGGGCGCAGGAAATCACCGACGCCGTTTTTGCTGAAATACGCCGCTTCGTCCGCCCCGGTTTGACAGAAAAACAAGTTGCGGACAAAATCCGCCGTCTGATAGTCAAGCGCGGCGGCGACAGTAAAATGGCCTTCACGCCATTAGTCTGCTCCGGCAAACGCACCGCGCTTTTTCACGGGCCCACGTCCCGCAAAAAAATTCAGCCGGACGATATTGTTTATATCGATATGGGGGCCAGATACCGGGGCTACTGCGCCGACCTGACCAGAACTTTTTTTCTGGGCAAACCGTCCCCCAAACTGCAAAAAATTTACGCTGCTGTGCTGGCCGCGCAGAAAAAACAAATTTCTTTAGTCAGAGCCGGGGCTTCCTGCGCCGCGATAGATCAAAAAGGCCGGGAACTGCTCAAAAAACACAACCTAGCTAAATATTTCACGCACTCCACCGGACACGGCGTGGGGCGAAAAATACATCAGCGGCCGCGCATCTCCGGCAAGTCTAAAGAAAAACTCCGGGCTGGCCAGGTCATCACCATAGAGCCGGGGATATACATCAAAGGCTTGGGCGGCGTAAGAATAGAGGATATGCTCGTCGTGACGCCGGACGGCTGCGAAAATTTAAGCAAAAGCGCGAAGTAACTAGCGCTCTTTATAAACCAGCCCCAATTCTTCACCGCTCGGAATGCCGGCTGGATACACACCGTCAAAGCAGCCCTGGCAAAAACATTTACCGTTAGAGCCGTCCGCAGAAGCCGCAATAGCTTCGTGTACCGCCTCGATAGACAAATAACCCAGCGTGTCCGCGCCGAGCTTCCGGCAAATTTCCGCCGCGGAATTATTCGCCGCGATGAGCTGAGATTTAACCGGCGTGTCAATACCGTAATAACAGGGGCTGATGCTGGGCGGCGCGGAAACCCGGAAATGCACTTCTCTGGCGCCGCTGTCCCGAAGCAGTCTGACCAGCTTGGCCGAAGTCGTGCCGCGCACGATAGAATCATCCAGTATCACCACGCGCTTGCCGGCCAGCACTTCGCGCAGGGGATTGAGTTTCAAACGCACGCCGATCTCGCGCATCACCTGCGAAGGATTGATAAATGTCCGCCCGACATAACGGTTTTTGATCAGGCCTTCTTCATAGGGAATGCCCGACGCTCTGGCAAAACCCACCGCCGCCGGTATGCCGGAATCCGGCACCGGGATCACAATATCCGCGTCCGCCGGGTGCTCTTGAAAAAGCAGTTTGCCCATTTTTTCGCGGACTTTGTAAACATTGTGCCCCTCGATATAGGAATCTGGACGGGCAAAATAAATATATTCAAACACGCACAGCGCGCCGGGTTTGGTGCCGTCATAGACCAGCGAACGCACCCTGTCTTTTTCCAGAATAACCAGACTGCCTTTGTCCACCTCGCGCAGCAGCTTGGCGCCGAGAATATCCAGCGCGCAGGATTCAGAAGCCAGCACAAAACCGCTTTTGTCCGGCAGCTGGCCGAGGCACAGCGGGCGTATGCCGTGAGGATCGCGCAGCCCAAGGATTTTATCCCGCGTCATTAACACCAGCGAAAAAGCGCCCTGTAGCTTCGGCGCGACCCTGACCAGCGTGTCGGCTAAATCGCCATTATAATATTTGGCGATAAGACAGCCGATAATCTCCGTATCCGAAGACATCCGCCAAGCGACTCCCGCGCTTTCCAGCTCACCGCGCAGCTCCAGCGTGTTTACCAGATTGCCGTTGTGCGCCAGCAGCAGAGCGCCGTCCGGCAGCTCGACCAGCACTGGCTGGGCGTTTTTGATCTGCGAGGCTCCGGTCGTGGAATAACGCACGTGGCCGACAGCCAGATTGCCCGGCAAGCCGCGAATAATATTTTCATTAAAAACTTGAGAGACCAGCCCCATCCCTTTGTGATAATGGATCTCGCCTTTCTCAGCCACCACCGCAATGCCGGCGGACTCCTGCCCGCGGTGCTGCTGGGCGTACAAGCCAAAATAAGCCAGCTTACTGGCTTCGCAGTTTTGGCCGATTATACCCAGTATGCCGCACATCTTATTTTCCGCTTAAAAGTCGAGGGATAGCATTGTAGTATTTGTCCGCCAGCTCGGCCAGAGGCAGATCGATAATTTTTTCCGCGTCCACTGCCAATGTGAAATTTCCGTCCCGCACCGCGCCGAGAGCCTGCGCGGCCACCCCGTGGTTATCCGCCAGTTTTTGCAGGTCTTTTGCTTTATCCGGCGCGACAGTCACCACCGCGCGCGCCAGAGTTTCCGCAAAAAGCAAGGCGTCCAGCCGCAGTCCGCCAGATGATAAATTCAACTCCGCGCCTCGGCCGGACAGCACGGCTGATTCTGCCAGCGCTATCAAAAGCCCGCCGTCCGAGACATCGTGCGCGCTGTTTAGGATGCCCTGCTCAATACCCTCCAAAAGAAATTCCTGCAGCTGTTTTTCTTTTTTCAGGTCTACGCGCGGCGGCAGGCCGACCTCCAGATCGTGTTTGAGCTTCAGATACTCGGTGCCGCCCAGCGCGTTGCGGGTTCGGCCGATTTGAAAAATCAGATCGCCCTCCTGCCTAAACTGCGCCGTAATCCGCGGCGTCTCCGGATCGATGATCCCGACCAGACCGATAACCGGCGTGGGATAAATCGGCCCTTGCGCGGATTCATTGTACATACTGACATTGCCGGAAATGATCGCCGTATCAAAAGCGCGGGCGGCGTCCGCTATGCCTAGGCAAACCCGGCGCATACTCCAAAAATTTTCCGGTTTTTCCGGATTGGCAAAATTGAGGCAGTCTGTCGCGCCGACCGGACGGGCGCCCACGCAGGCCAGATTGCGCGCCGCTTCCGCGAAAGCCGCCGCGCCGCCGTTGTACGGATCGAGATAGGCATAGCGCGCGTTGCAGTCCGTGGTCAGCGCGATCTTTTTAGCGGAGCCTTTGAGGCGCAGAACAGCGGCGTCTGCCGCGCCCGGCGCCACTACGGTATTAGTCTGCACCATATAATCATACTGCTCATACACACAGCGCTTGCTGGCGATATTCGGCTCGCTCAAAAGCCTCAGCAGCATATTTTCCGCTTCTGCTTTAGCCAGATCCGGCAGGGTTTCTATTTTGACTTCCTGCACCTGCTTGAGATAATACGGCTCGGCTTCCTCGCATTCGTACACTGGAGCGTCATCGGCCAGCGAGCGCGCCGGCGCTTCGGCCACAATTTTGCCCTGAAAAATACAGCGCAGCTTATCGCCCTCGACGATTTCGCCGATCTCCACCGCGTGCAGCCCCCAGCGGTTGAAAATAGCACAAGCCTCCTGCTCTGTGCCTTTTTCCACAATGACGACCATCCGTTCTTGCGACTCGGACAGCATCATTTCGTAAGGCGTCATATTTTTTTCGCGCTGCGGCACTTTGTCGAGATACAAGTCTATGCCGCTGCCCGAACGGCTGGCCATCTCGCTGGTCGAGGAAGTAAGCCCCGCTGCGCCCATATCCTGCATCCCTATCACCGCGCCGGTTTTGATCAGCTCCAGACAGGCTTCCAGTAAAATTTTTTCTTTGAAAGGATCGCCGACCTGCACGGAAGAGCGTTTTTCTTCGGTCGTTTTGGAAATCTCCACCGAGGCAAAAGTCGCGCCGTGAATGCCGTCGCGCCCCGTGTCCGCGCCGACATACAGCACTTTGTTGCCCAAGCCCGCCGCTTTGCCGCGGACGATAGGCCCGTACAGCTTATCCACCGGCTCATCGCCGGACTGCACCACGCCCACGCACATCGCGTTGACCAAAATATTGGTTCCGTAGGAATCCGAAAAATAAATTTCGCCCGCCACGGTCGGTATGCCGATGCAGTTGCCGTAGCCGGCGATGCCGGCCACCACGCCGTTAAAAAGATAATTCATCCGCGGACGATCCGGGCCGATAGAGCCAAAACGCAGAGAATCCAATACCGCCACCGGGCGCGCGCCCATCGTGAATACATCACGGATAATGCCGCCCACGCCCGTCGCCGCGCCCTGATACGGCTCCACCGCTGAAGGATGATTGTGCGACTCAATTTTGAAGCTCAAAGCCAGCCCGCCGCCGATGTCGACTATGCCGGCATTCTCTCCCGGCCCCTGCAGAACATACTGGCCGGAAGTCGGGAACATTTTGAGCAGAGGCTTGGAGCGCTTGTAGCTGCAGTGCTCCGACCACAGCACGGAATACATACCCAGCTCGGTGATGGTCGGGTGGCGCCCCAGTATTTTTTTTATGCGGCTGTACTCGTCTTCAGTCAGACCGTGCCGCTGGATAATCTCTTTGCTAAAAGCCTGCGTGTCTGTGATAGTTAAGTTTTCTGCCACTGCCCGCCCGCTTTCCTGATCCGCGTCGAAGACATATCCACACCGCTGTTTTCCAAGAGAAAAATACGGTCTAAAAAACTTTCTTCCAGAGCAAATCTGCGCTCGATACCGGAAAAATCATAACCCGGTCTGGCCGCCACGATAAATTTCACCAGCTGCAGCAGCCGGCGCGGATTTTTCCAGTCAAATATCCGCTCGAACGCATCGATGCCAATTATATAGTACAAGTCCCGGCCTGTAAAATCAGGGAGTTTTTGGAGGTTTTCCAAGGTGTCCGCCGCGTAAGACGGCGCGTCCCGCTCGATATCGTAGAGGCAAATATCCAGATAATCATATGGCGCTATCGCCTGCCGGATAAGCTCCACCCGCTTAGCGGCGGAATAATGCGGCTGGTTTTTGTGCACGGCCTGCCCCAGCGGCAAAAAATAAACCCGCTCTAAATCCAGCGCTTCACGCGCCAGACGCGCAATATGAATATGCCCTTCGTGCACCGGGTCAAACGCGCCGCCGAAAATACCGAGCCTCTGCACGATCACCTCTTGGGTATTATTAGTTTGAGCGCCGTCTCCGGGAAACATTTATAATAATCCGCCACCCACTCCGCCAGCTTGAGCAGATTTTCGTCAAAATTCGGCGGAGAAGTTATTTTTCGCACCGCGATTGTTTGAAATTCCGGCCTAGCGACAAAACGCAAAATATAACCGGCGCAGACTCTGCCGCGCAGAGTGACTTCTGCCGCACAGCCGATGCCCGCGTCCGCGCACAGTTCTTCCGGCACAGAGTAGGTGTATATTTTTTGGTTAACCAATATCTCGGCAAACTCTTTCAATGATTTTCTCCGCGGCCTTAGGTTTGGACAGGCGGTCAAAAGTTTCCGCGCGGCCGTCTTTAGCCAACAGCGTGATCTGCGCGGTGTCGCTGTTCAAAGCCGAGATGTCATTGGCGACCACCAAATCCAGATTTTTTGAGCGCAGTTTAGCCGAAGCATTTTTTAAGAGGTTCAGGCTCTCCAGCGCAAAGCCCACTATATACTGTTTCTTTTTTTTACCGGCAAAATATTTAAGCAAATCTTCAGTTCTGGCCAGCTCGATGGTTAATTTATCCGCGCCAGATTTTATTTTATCCGTTCGGACAGACGCCGGCTTATAATCCGACACCGCCGCCGCCATAATCAGCGCGTCCGCCCCGTCAAACTCCGCGGCAATCCGTTTTTTCAAGCTCCGCGCGTTTTCCGCGCCGGCGTCTATATACACTACTTCCGCGCCGGCTTTTTCCGCGGCATCCCGCAAAGCCGCGCCCATTTTGCCGGAAGAAACATTGGTGATAACCCGCACCGGATCGAGCGGCTCGCGCGTGCCCCCGCCGGTGATGACAATTTTTTTGCCGGACAAAGGCCTTGTTTTACCCAGCGCATTTTCTATCTCTTGCAGAATTTTGGATGTCGCTGGATAGCGTCCGGCGCCGAAGACACCGCAGGCCAGATAGCCGGCGTCCGGCTCCACCGCTAGACAACCGTGTTTTTTTAATCTGCTAATATTTTCTTGAGTGAGGGAATTCTCCCACATAGCGGTGTTCATCGCCGGAACGATTATTTTCGGGCAGCGCGCCGCCAGAAAAGAAGCGGTCAAAATATTATCCGCCAGCCCGCCGGCCAGTTTGGCGATAGTATTGGCAGTCGCCGGCGCCACAACATAGAGAGCGGCGCGCTCGACGAGGCCGATATGCGGCACCGGATCGCCGCCGGAGGCAAATTGCTCCGCGCAGACCGGCTGGCCAGAGACCGCGCGAAAAGTCACCGGCGCGACCAATCGCGTCGCATTTTCAGTCATCACGACCTGCGCCTCAAAATTTTTCTGCTTGAGAGCGCTGACCAGACTGACCGCCTTGTAACAGGCGATGCCGCCCGTCACTCCGACTATGATCTTGGGGCCGGCCATAACCGCAGTTACTTCTCTTTCTTTTTAGTTTTCTTGACGTTCTCGATAATTTTCAGTCCGGCTTCGGCGGCGGTATCCGGCTCCTCGGCGACAAACTCTGCCTGAATTTTGTCTTCCATTATTTCACCCAGAGCGGTCAGCAAATCGCTGTCGTCCTCGGTTCGGTCCACTTGTGGTATCGCGCCGTCCTTGAGCTGCCTTGCTCTTTTGGCCGCCACCACCGACAGCATAAAACGGTTGTCCAGTTTTTTCAAAACTTCTTCCAGCACTATTTCTTTCATAATTTATGCTCCTTATGCGGCCTTAAATTTTCCGCGGGGTTTTTTCCAGAACAGGAGATTTCAAAATCCCCAGTTCTTTATCAATCACTCTGTTTATCGCGCCGATGCAGACGGACAGCTCTTCGTTCATTATCTGGTAATCGTAACTGCCCGCGCTTGCCAGCTCGCGCCGCATCGTCTTGAGCCTCAAGCTCAAGGTTTCCGGCGTTTCCGAGCCGCGGCTGTTAATACGCTTAATCAGCTCCTCTTCGCTCGGCGGCATTACAAAAATCGAACACAGCCCCGCAAATTTTTGTTTCAGCTGCAAACCGCCCTGCACATCCACTTCAAACAAAATATTCCGCCCGGTTTTCAACAGTTCCTGCACTCTAATCCGGCTGGTGCCGTAATAATTGCGGTGCACCTGCGCGTATTCCAAAAACTCTGCCCGCGCAACCATCGCCTCAAACTCTGCCCGGCTGACAAAATAATAATTAACACCGTCCAGTTCGCCGGCGCGCGGCGTCCGGGACGTGTAGGACACGGACAGCGTCAGGTCTCCGCGCAGACGCAGAATTTCCTGAATAACTGTGCCTTTACCGACGCCGGAAGGGCCGGATATTACAAAGAGCCTGCTTTTAGTTTTCTGCCCCGGCATAATGGGGCAGTAATTTTAGCACACAAGTCAATTATTTGTTAACTCCAGCAGCACGGAAGCGCCGTCTTTTTTGTAAGCGGTCAGGGTGTAATCACCGTTATCCAGAGAATACAGCACCTTGCCGGCGGTGTCGCCTCCCTGATAATCCCTCCCGGTGAAAGGGTTGCGGCAGGGTTTAAGCCCCAGCAGCGCCGTCAGCTGCGCCAAAGACACAGCCTCGCCGGCGGGATAATAATTGTTATCTAGGTAATAGCCCTCCAGCTCCGCCTGCATATTGTAAAGCAGCGCGCGCAGGGCGGTTTCCTTAGCCCGGTTCTGGGCGCCGGACAGATTGGGCAGCATCACCGCAGACAGCATACCGATGATAGACATCACAACCAAAAGCTCCATCAAAGAAAAACCTTTTTGCATTGCACACCTCCCGTCTGGCATATTTTTCTTATATAATGAAAGAGCAAAACAAATGCCAACCATAAAAAAGATTATTATTTTCTGCGGAACGCTGGCAGTCCTGCTGTCCGGATTTGATTTCGTGTCCGGAAAAATAATTTTGCAAACATCCGAAAATCCGGCCGCGCTTAACCAGCAGCAAGTCTACCTAAATAAACTTAAAATAACCGGCTTAATTTTAAGCAGCCTGACCCTGCGCTGGAACGATGCGCCGGATCAGCTCATCGCCCAGCGCAAAAATCTGCGCGCTTTGAAACAGAATGTGCCGCAGCTCTATCTCCAGATCGACCTCGCCGAAGATCTGCCCAAATGGGATAGCGCGGACTGGGCTATCGTTGAGGACAATATTCAGGAGATCGCGCGCGAGGCCAGACGGAGCGGCATAACAGGCATTATCCTCAACACCGACAGCGGACAGTTGGCCTCCCGCAATTATTACAGCAACAACCAGCTCTGGAAACCCGAATATAACAAACGCTACGCGGACATTTCCGACGCTTTTGCCGAGCAAATACTCTATCAGCGGGGGCGGGAACTGCGGCAGGTCATCGAGGCGGTGTCGCCGCGCGCCCGCATAGCAGTGACGCCGGCCGGTCCGGCTGAGCCGGCCACCGCCAATTACGCCTACTGGCATCATTTTGTAAACGGACTTTTCAGCGCCGGCCAGAACAACACGCTGTTTGCTTCCGTCCGCGCCAATCCAGAGCAGACCACCGCGCTCGCCGCGCAAAGTCTCTCCGGCTTGTTGGAGACCAGAATACAGGCGGGGATTATCCCAGTCTACCGGCCTCAGAGCCAGCCGGACGAAAAAATCCTGCAGGCCCTACAGGACAATAATTCTGTTTATGTGCTGCAGGCCAAATTTGCGGATCTGCTCCAATTCCTCGCCGGCAATGTTATAATCTAAAAATGCGGTGTATTCTGTTCGCCATTTTTATGCTGGCCTCTCTGTCAAACGCCGCCACCAAACTGGGCGCGTGGTACACCGTCATTCATGACAATTCCCCGTACGTTGCGGAAGAAGGCGACAAAAGTCTCAAAAAATTGTCCAAAGGCCTATCCGTCAGGCTCATCAAAAATGAAACTGTCGCGGAAACGGTCGTGCTGTTTCCTCTGCGCGTGCTCAAGCTGATGATCGCAATCGAGCCGCGCGGCAACTGGCTGGTGGAATACGCTGAAGACAACCGCGGTTATATGTGGGACAGCGATCTGGAACCGCAATAGCCGCGCAGTAAATATTAGGCCCAAAGCAAATAAGCTATACTACGGCGACAATCTGGAAATACTCCGCAAATATATCAGAGCTGAAAGCGTCGATCTGTGCTATATAGATCCGCCGTTTAATTCCAAGCGCAGTTATAATCAGATATACAATAATATCGGCAAAGAGGATAAGGCGGGCCGGCCAGAATTTGCCGTTGTTTTAAGCGCAGCGCGCTAAAATTCCAGCGCCGCGTAGTTAAACAGCGGGCGGAAAAAGCCCCAGGCCAGCGCCGCAAGCACGCCGCCCGTAAACAAAAGCAGTCCCGGTTCCAGCCAGAATAAAATTTTATTTATTTTAGCCTGATATTCCTGCCGCAGAGTTTTTTGCAGATAGGCAAGACCTCTGGCGTAATTTGCGCCGCCGCCCAGGCCCAGCAGACGCAGATCCGCCGCGCCGCATAAGCCCGCTTTGCTCAAAGCCTCGCCGACCGGGACGCCTTTGCCCAGATAAAAATACACTCTATTAAATTCGGAGCGCGGATTTTCTTTTAAGTATTCCGCCAGAAAATTGGCCAGCGGTATGCCGGCGCGTTCAGTCAAAAGCAGTAAATTCAAATGTTTAACCGTCATATCCAGCGCATTCAGCCCGGTCTGCGCCAGTAAAAATCCGCATAGCGGGCGGATATTGAGCAAAAACAGAATTAGCCCGCCGCCGAAAAGCCACGGCCAGAGCGCATTGCCCGGCTCGCCGCCCAGCTCCGCGGCCAGACTATTGAACAAAGGCAAAAGTCCAAAGACAAAACCGAACAGCAGCAATACGGTAAACACCAGCACCAAAAGCGGATAGGCGGATTTCTGGCGGAGCGTGTTCTGCCAGACCAGTTTGTCCTGATAGTGCTCCAAAGCCAGCGCGACAAAATCACTCAGACTGCCGTTTAGCTCCGCCGCGCGCAGGATCAGAGCCAGCTCCGGCTCCAGCTCCCAGACCGCGCTCAAAGGCTCGCCGCGCAGCAAACGCGGACGGTAGCGGCGCCCCAGCTCGCTGCGCAAAAGCCCTAGCAGTTCGCCCTGCTGATAGCCGCAGTTTAAGAAAGCGTCCAATTCCGCCAGCAGCTCCAGATTGCGCCGCAGGTCAGGCATATCTTGGCGCCGGCGAATTCTGCCTGTACTGCAGGGCTTCGGCAATATGCTCATCCGCCACTCTGTCACAGCCGGATAAATCGGCTATCGTCCGCGCGACTTTGAGCACGCGATCATAAGCGCGCGCGGACAAACCTAGTTTATCAGCCGCTTGAGCCAGCAGCTGCCGCGCGGCGGCGTCTATCCCGGCCAGATCCCGCAGATCGGCGGGAGACATTCTGGAATTTGTGTAAACGCCGCCGCGCCCCTGAAAACGCGCCGTCTGCGCGGCGCGCGCGGCAGACACCCGCCCGCGTATCTGTATCGAAGTTTCGCCGTCGTTTTTTCGGGCCAGCTCCTCCGCGCGCAAAAAAGGCATTTCCACAAAAATATCTATCCTGTCCAGCACGGGGCCGGAAATATGTTTCCAGTAATTAGCGATCTGGGTTTCTGTGCAGGAACAGCGGCGCCTGCTGTCCAGAGCATAGCCGCAGGGACAGGGATTGAGCGCGGCCAGCAGGATAAATCTAGCCGGATAGGTCACCGCAGTCAGCGCGCGCGATATGGTGATCTCCCCGTCCTCCAGCGGCTGGCGCAGGACTTCCAGCACTCTGCGGCCAAACTCTGGAAACTCATCCATAAACAGCACGCCCAGATGCGCCAGCGATATTTCCCCGGGTTTAGGCGTATGACCGCCGCCGGCCATCCCGGCGCTGCTGATTGTATGATGCGGCGCGCGGAACTGCCGGGTTTTGATCAGGCCGTTTTTTAATATGCCGGCGCTGCTGTATATTTTGGACACTTCGATAGACTCCGTGTAAGTCAGCTCCGGCAGTATAGAGGGAAATCTTCTGGCCAGCATAGTTTTGCCGCAGCCCGGCGAACCGACCAAAAGGACATTGTGCCCGCCGGCCGCCGCGATCTCCAGCGCGCGTTTGGCCAGCTGCTGGCCT
>JAITIS010000074.1 GCA_031279305.1 Candidatus Margulisiibacteriota bacterium
TGTAGTTTAAATGATTTTTATAGCCCACCGTGTCACTACAGGCTGAATTATTAAGATGTGCCCCCATTATATTACTCCTTTTCAGATTTTAATTTGTTGTACTGGTGTCTTAAAATAAGCTCCTCGTTAAGCAGTTGAAGCAAAAACATTTCTTTACAATGACCGTCATTTAATCGATACTCTAATATATTATTTGTCCCATTTACTTCAAGGTGAGTCCCGAGACAGCCTCCTCTACAATTAAAATAAACCAAGCAATTTTTACAGGTAGTATGTGGGTGCCCAGAATAGAATGGCGCATCTTTGATTTCTGTCCAGACAGAAATTCCTTCTCGTACAGTACCGATGATCTTGTCAATCCTAGAACAAGGATGCAACCGTCCATCTGGATAGATGCTAATCGTTTCGTAAGGATTAATGCACCAGCGATCCCCTTTTGTCGCGTCGAGATATTTGTCTAAAGTCTTATCGTAATTAATTAGTGCCGACCCATAAAAAGACAGCAATTGCTCCAGAACTTGCGGCAGGTTTTCTGATGTTAGGCTGCTTTGGGTGTGGTCTATGTTCCACCAAAAGATATGCTTTAATGCATTGAGAAACTGGAGGTCAGCAACAAGATCCATTTCCTCGCCCACAACTACAGTTGCTCGAATACTAAATGGAATGTTTAGTCCGTGTAATAGGCCCATATTTTTCATTACCTTCGCAAACGTCCCTTTACCACGACTGCGGTCTGTAGTTCCTTCCAATCCATCCAAAGAAACTAGCACAGAAAACTGTTTTGCCTGCAAATAGTACATCTGCGACAAGTCAATTGTCGTTAGGTTTGATGTGGTAGTGTATCTCAGGTCTCCTTTTATCTTTCCCTCTGCCTTTGCATATTCTAATCCAGAAATCATTTCTTTCATCTGCCCAAACGCCAAAAAAGGCTCTCCGCCAAAAAAAATAATTGTCACTTCCTTGGCGTTCCTGTCGTATGTTTTAACAATAAACTTAATGACGTCATCTATTTTAGCAGAAGTTAGTGCTTCTCTTTTAGTCTTCCGTTGTTTGGCTGTGTCTTTGCTGTTCACGCATTCATAACAGTAGGTACACCGAAGGTTACAATGCCCCGTGAGCAAAATCTCATAGACAGACAAATGCCATTTCTTGGGAAGGAATATCGATTGTTCTTTTTTCTTTTTAGTTTGCATTTCGGGATTATACCATTATTTTTAATTTGTATACTAATCAATCCCTATCTTGTGCCACGCGTTTTCCTCCCATAATACGCCCCCTTATACATTTCCCGTATCTCCTCCAGCAGCGGATAGCGCGGGTTGCCGCTGGTGCACTGGTCATCAAAAGCCTGTTCAGTCATCACATCCAGCTTAGCCAAAAATTCTTTTTCGTCGATGCCGGTCTCCTGCAGCGAAGCCGGTATTTTCAGCTGTTTTTTCAAGGTTTCTATGGCTTTGATCAAGCGTTTGGTTTTTTCCGCGGGCGTCGCGCCGCCCAGCATAAGCGCGTCAGCCAGTTCAGCGTAACGTTCCACCGCCACCGGGTATTTGTACTGGGCGAAAGCCGCCTGTTTGCGCGGCGACTCGGTCGCGTTAAAAGCGATGACATCGCCGATCAGTATCGCGTTGGCCAGTCCGTGCGGCACACGGAACATACTGCCCAGCTTGTGCGCCATCGAGTGGCATACGCCGAGGAAAGCGTTGGCAAAAGCCATTCCGGCCAGACACGAGGCATAATGCATTTTTTCGCGCGCCTCAAAAGTCGCCCGGCTGTAAGACTCCGGCAAATACTTAAAGATCAGTTTCAGCGCCTCGATGGAGTAGCCGCTCGTAAATTCCGTGGCGAAAACCGAAACATATGACTCGACCGCGTGGGTCAGCGCATCCAGCCCCGAATAGGCGGCCAGTTTGGGCGGCATCGTCAGGACAAAATCCGGATCGATGATCGCCATGTTGGGCGTCAGCTCGTAATCGGCGATCGGATATTTGACGCCCGTCGCGTCGTCGGTCACCACGGCAAAAGGCGTGACTTCCGAGCCGGTGCCGGAGGTGGTCGGAATGGCGATGAGCTGCGCTTTTTTGCCGAGCTCCGGAAACTTGAAGATCCGCTTGCGAATGTCCATAAAACGCAGCGCCAGATCGGCAAAATCCGTCTCCGGGCGCTCGTAGAGCAGCCACATAATTTTGGCCGCGTCGATCGGCGACCCGCCGCCCAGCGCGATGATCGTGTCCGGCTTAAAAGAATTGAGCGCGCTTAGACCCGCGCGGATCGTGGTCAGGTCGGGATCCGGCTTCACCTCATAGAACAGCTCGTAGTCTATTTTCAGCTCCTCTAGGATCGCGGTCGCTTTGTTCGTCACGCCCAGCTCAAAAAGCGGTTTGTCGGTCACGATGAAAGCTTTTTTTCGCCCCTGAATATCCTGCAGGGCGGTCGGCAAGGCGTTTTGTTTGAAATAAATTTTTGGCGGCACTCTAAACCACAGCATATTTTCCCTCCGGTCGGCGATAGTTTTGATATTGAGCAGATGCTTGACGCCCACGTTCTCGCTGACGGAGTTGCCGCCCCACGATCCGCAGCCCAAAGTCAGCGAAGGCTCCAGCTTAAAATTATAAATGTCACCGATCGCGCCCTGCGAGGCCGGCGTGTTGATGAGTATGCGCGCGGTCGGTATCCGGCGGGCAAAAATAGATATATGCTCTTTGCGGGCGGTGTAAATGACCGCGGTATGCCCCAGTCCGCCCAGCCGCACCAGCGCTTCCGCGGCGTCCACGGCCGAGGCGAAATTTTTAGCTTTGTACAGCGCCAGCACCGGCGACAGCTTTTCATAGGCAAACGGCTCTTTCTCCCCGGCGTTTTCCACCTCGGCGATCAGGGCTTTGGTTTCCTCCGGCACGGCAAAGCCCGCCATTGCCGCGATTTTTACCGCGGGCTGGCCGACAATGCTGGAATTTAAGCGGTCGTCGACAAACAAAATTTTGGCCAGTTTATTTTTTTCGGCCTCATTCAAAATATAGCCCCCGCGCAGCTTGAATTCTTTTTTTACCGCGGCGTATTTTTCCGCCGCCACGACAGCCGCCTGCTCGGAGGCGCAGATCATTCCGTTGTCAAAAGACTTGCTCAAAAGTATCGAGCTGACCGCGGTTTTAATATCCGCGGTGGCGTCGATCACCGCAGGCGTATTGCCGGAGCCCACGCCCAGCGCGGGTTTGCCGGAAGAGTAGGCGGCTTTGACCATGCCGGGGCCGCCCGTGGCGAGGATCAGATTGACCAGCGGGTGGCGCATCAGCGCCTGCGACAGCTCCACGGTCGGCTCTTCGAGCCAGCCGATGATGCCTTCCGGCGCGCCGGCTTTGACCGCGGCATTTAGCGCAATCCGCGCCGCTTCGATAGTCGAGCGCTTGGCGCGCGGGTGCGGCGAAAAAATAATCGCGTTGCGGGTTTTCAGCGCCAGCAGCGACTTAAAAATCGCCGTGGAGGTGGGGTTGGTCGTCGGCACGATGCCGGCGATAATGCCCACCGGATCGGCCACCCTGATCAGCCCCGAATCGCTGTCCTGCTCGATCACGCCGCAGGTTTTTAAGGCGGCGTTTTTGTGATAAATAAACTCCGCGGCAAAATGATTTTTGATCACCTTGTCCTCGACGATGCCCATTCCGGTTTCCGCGACCGCCATTTTAGCCAGCGCGATGCGCTGATCGTTGGCCGCCATCGCCGCCGCTTTGAATATATGATCCACCCGCTCCTGTTCAAAACGCGCGTAAATTTTTTGGGCGGCGGAAACTTTTTGGATCAGCTCGTCCAGCTTTTTAATATCCTTGTCTGGCATAAAAATCGCCTCTTTTCATTATATTATTTCCCGAATACGGGAGAAATTGTGCCATATATACACTTAATATACCCAATTGTCAATATTATACAGCGGCGTCTCATAATATATATGCATTTCTGGGCAAAATTACAGGAATTTTGTGATTTTCTGCGCAAAATAATCTTGTTTGCCCGTGTATTGCGCGCGCGCGGACCAAAGCCTCGGCAACACTATTCAAGGTCTGCTATAATTCTTGTTGCCGGGCAAATATTTTGCCGCCGTTCTATTTTATTGAGCGCGCGCTCAGTGAAAATTTACCGCTCCAACGAACGCAGCAGCCCGGCGAGGGTGTCAGTCTCGCTCGGCAGCCCCAGTTTCCGGCAATTTAAGACCGTATAAACAAAATTTCTGTATTCCAAACAGTATTGATCCCACGGATGTTTTCCGGTCAGCTTGGCCAGCCAGACCAGCAGGCGCGGCGGCACCGGAATCTGGAACGGCGTCCGCTGGCCGTAATAAGCGGCGATTTCGCGCACAAAATCTCCGGCGCTAAGCGGCGGCTCATTGCCCAGCACATATTCATTTTTATCCGTGTCGTGCTCCAGCAGATATTTAACCAGCGCCGCGATATCCGCGCAGTGAATAAAATGAAACCGGAAATCCAAGGCAAAGTATTTCAAAAAACGCGCCCATTTTTTTAAGGCCAGCAGGCCCCGCGCCGCGTGGGAAAAAGGATGCCTGCTGTCTCCGCCGTACACCCACGTGGGGAAAACCGTTATTATTTTGGCCTGCAATTTATTATACCGCAGCATTTTGTGCGCCAAAAATTTGCTGCGGATATAATTCGTGCCGATTTTACGGATCGCTTCGACCGGGCGGTGTCCGCTGTCGAGGATCGAGGCCGTGGAAAAATAAATTATTTTTTTTATTCTGCGCGGGTCTAGCGCGCGCAGGGTGCGGAAAAGCGGATACACGTTTACCCGCCACGGCTCGCGGTAGCCGCCCCAGCTGGTGGCGATGAAGACCGCGTAATCGATTGTCTTTAGCAATTTTTTTTGCGCGGGCAGGGCGCGCGCATCGAGGGGCAGGACGGTGATATTTTTATATTCGCGCAAGGCTCTTTTTAATTTGGCTGGAGCGCGCAGAACTAGATACAAATGATACCGCGGGTCGCCGGCTAACAGGTCGAATAAATAATGTCCGACGCTGCCGGAAATGCCTGTGAGGAGAATATTCTGCATTTTTCCGCCCTGTTTTTTAAGGCCAGAATTTCTAGCCCTCTTGCGCGGGGGCGCCGGTCCCTGCCGGCGGGTCTTGAATTTCCGCTTTCTCCCGCGCCTCGATCTCGGCGGCGATTTCTTCTTTTTTGCGCGGTTTGCGGGGCCGGCGCGCGGCGGGTTCCGGCTTTTTTTCAATCTCGGCCTCGGCGCGGATCTGCGCGGTTGCGCTCAGGCCAAAAGCCAGTTTTACCGGCGCCGCATATTCGCCCGCCTCTTTGATGCTCTTCAAGCCCAGCCGGCGGCGGTCGATCTGAATGCCCAAGCTCGCGTTTAGCGCGTCGGCGATCTGCTGATGGGTGATCGCGCCGAATAACTGGCCGTTTTCGCCGCCTTTGGCTTTCAAAACCAGCGCGGCGGCTTGATTGATTTTGTCCCGGAGCGCCTCGACCTCTGCTTTTTCTTTGGCCAGTTTTTTCTGCCGCTGCGCGGTGATGGCCGCGATATGCCGCAGATTGGCCGCGTTTTTAGGCATTGCCGCGCCGCGGGGAAACAAAAAATTGCGGGCGTGGCCGGCGGCGACTTTGACCACAGCGCCTTTATCGCCGTATTCCGTGTCTTGCAGCAGTATGACTTCCATAAAAACTCCTTTTACTCGGCGACGTAGGGAAGCAGGGCCATTACGCGCGCGCGCTTTACGGCCTGAGAAACCAGTCGCTGGTGCTTGGCGCAGCAATTCGACTGCCGGCGGGGCAGTATTTTACCGCGCGGAGATTGAAATCTTTGCACCAAGGACAGATCTTTGTAATCCAGATCCGTTAAATGATTCTCGCAGAAAAAGCAGGGTTTGCCTCTTCTTTTTTTTAAGGGCAGCGGGGTTTTCCGCTCGCCTCTTTTGGTTTCTTTGGACATCCTCGTAACCTCCTCTCTTTACGCCTCGCCTGCTTTCGCCGGCTCGCGGACAGTGTATTAGCTTCGCTGTCGCTTGTTAAGTTCTGTTAAAACGGGGCGGCTTCCGCCGCGGCCGCTGGCTGCGGGACTGCGTCCGGCGGGACCGGCGCCGTGTTTTCCGTGCCTTTGCGGTCTAACATCTGCATATTGTCCGCGATAACTTCCGCGGACTGCATTTGCTGGCCGTTTTTTTCATAGGCCGAAATTTGCAGCCGCCCTTCAATGGCGATCAGCTTGCCTTTGCGCAGGTATTCGTTGCAGATCTCCGCCAGTTTGCGCCAGGCCACCACCCGGATAAAATCCACTTCGTTCTGGCCGTCGCGCCGCGGCGGTCTATTGATCGCCAGCGAAAACCGGGCCACGGCTATGCCGGCTGAGGTGTATCTCGTTTCCGGGTCGCGGGTCAATCTGCCGATTAAAAACACTTTGTTGTACACATCCGCTCCTCTAAAAAGGTATATCGTCCTGCGTGCCAAATGGGTTTTCTGCGGTTTCCGGCGCGCTTTTCCCGGCGGACGGCGGCGGAGCGCCCGGAGCTAGGGTCCGCACCAGCGCGGCATTTACCTCGGTGTGCCAGACCCGGCTGCCGTTGTTTTCCGTTTGGGTGGTCTGGATTTTGCCTTCGACTAAAACCGCCGCGCCGGCCCGCGCGTTTTCCGCGGCATAGTCCGCCGCCCGGCCAAAAGCGACGATCGGAATGCTGTCATAATCCGTCTGGCCGTCCTGTCTGGGCGGACGCGCCACAGAAAGTGTAAATTTGCTCAAAGTCGTGTTATTGTCCGCTCCGAAGCGGGTCTCCGGTTTCGCTTGAACCGTGCCGAGCAGAATTATCCGGTTAAAGTTAGACATTTAGGCCTTTTTTAATTCCGCGGGAGGCACGCTGATGGTAATCATATAGCGCAAAATATTTTCATTGATCTTGAAGCGGGAGGTTATTTCTTTATTGAGCGTGCCCGGCCCCTCGTACTGCAGCAGGACATAGTGGCCGTGGGTGTTCTTGGCGATCAGCGTGGCCAGCTCGCGCTTGCCCCAAGCCTCCGTCTTGACGACTTTGCCGCCGCCGGATTCAATCAGCGCTTTGATTTTTTCGGTCAACTCTTTTTGCGCGGCTTCTTCCAAGTCAGGTTTGCTGATGTAAAGCAGATCGTACATATTTCCTCCGTCAAGCTCTAAAAAAGGGTCGTAATGATAGCAATTATTCGGTTTTGTGGCAACCGGTCTATTTCCGCGGTTTGCGGGTCGTCAAAAAAGCGACCGGGATCAATCCGCCCAGCCCGCCTAGAAAAAGCGCCAGCAATCCGGCGAACAAAACCAACAAAAGGCAGCCGAAATTACCCAGTAATTTTTTCTTTTGCAGAATGCCCAGCGCGAGGCCTATTGTGAAAAACACCACTGCCGTTCCGCCGACCACCGCTCCGCTGTATTCCGCCCGTTCTGCCCCGACAAACATTCCAGAAATTCCGCCCAGCAGCCCGCTTAATAAAATACCCAAAACCAGATACGCCAGATAAAAGCCCGCCGCCTGCCAGCCGGTCCGTTTATACGCCAAATCGGTGAGTTTCTTAAACATCCTATTTTGTCTCCGCGGTGCGGATCGGCATCACCACGTAGGTGAAATCTTTGCTGTCTTTGGGCGCGATGACGCCGGAAGAAAGCGGGCCGTTAAGCGTGATGACCACGCTGTCCTCTTCGATATTCTTAATAACATCGAGGATCAAGCGCACGTTAAACGCGATGGGCTGCATATTTTCGCCTTCTTTTTGAATATCCACCAGCTCCGACACATTGCCGATGCTGGAGGTGTTGGCGGTGATCAGCAGTTTTTGATCCACCATTTCCAGCCGGATGATATTGGCCGCGGCGCTGGCGATGATAGACGCGCGATCTGAAGCCTCCAGCAAATCGCGGCGCAACAGAGTTATTTTGGTTTTTTGCTCTTTGGGGATGACCTGTTTATAATCCGGGAATTGCCCCTGAATCAGGCGCGAAACAAAATAGAGGCGCTTAAACTGAAAAGAGATCTGCTCTTTGGTCACAACGAGTTCCACGGCGCCCTGATAATCCTCCTGCTGCAAGATACGGTTGATCTCCTGCAAGGCGCGCGAGGGAATAATGATGCTCAAAGGCGCGGCTGAGGCGCCGCTTAAAACCGCGGTTTTCTTCGCCAGCCGAAAACCATCCGTGGCGACAAAACGCAGCTCTTGTTTTTCTTTTTCCAGCAGAATGCCGTTTAAGAACTGCTTGGCTTCATCCAGCGAGACGGCAATGATTGTTTGTTTGATCAGATCACGCAAGAGGTCAGCATCAATGGTTATTTTTTCTCCGCCGGCTAATTTATGCAGCGCCGGAAAATCATCAACCGGCAAGCCGTGAATATTGGACTTGGAACGGCCGGCAGAAATCAAAATATTGTGGCCGCTGTCGACTTTAAAAACCACCTCGCCTTCCGGCAGTTTGGCTATATAGCTGCTCAAAGTTTTAGCCGGAGCCAGCACGGCGCCCTCTTCCGCAACGTTGGCGTCAATCAAAAGCTCGATGCCTATTTCCAGATCATTGCTGACCAGCTTCAATCCAGCGCGGCCGGCCTCTAACAGTATGTTGCCGATAATCGGCAGCGTGCTGCGCACGGACACCGCCTTTTCCACGATTTGCAGGGCGTTGTTTAGATCTGCTTTTGCACATTTGAATTCCATAATATTATTTACCTCCAGATATATTCAAAATAATCATAATGTTCATAAGGGGTGTGGAAATCTGGATAACCCCGTTGTTTGATTTACCGGCAGATTATAACTGGATTTTCCGGGAAAAGCTACTTGGCAACTTGTGCGTAAATAGGTGCATAAGTTTTAATGAACGCGGACTTATGCAGGCTGAAGCGAGGCCGCAGGAGCAGGCAAAAGATATTGAACAAGTTGTGCACATAGTTGTGAACCAGCTTAGGGGCCGCGGCACAACCTAGGGTTATCTGGCCAGAATTTCTTTTTTGAGATTGGTGATCAGATCCAGAATGGCGGGATCGGTTTTCAACATTTCGCGTATTTTGTCGCAGGCGTGCAGCACGGTGGTGTGATCGCGCCCGCCGAAATTGGAGCCGATTTTAGCCAGCGCCGAGGAAGTCATCTCTTTGGCGAGAAACATTGCGATCTGGCGGGCCAGCGCGATGTCTTTGGTGCGCACTTTGGCGGACAGCTCTTCGATGTCCATTTTGAAGGATTCGGAAACCACCTGCTTGATCGTGCTGATCGTGATGTATTTTTCCTGATTGACGATAAAAAAATGCTTCAGCGTTTCGGCGGCAAACTCGACGGTCAGCGGCTCGTTGGTCAGCGCGGCGTTGGCCACCAGTCTGGTTAAAGCCCCTTCCAGATCGCGGACGTTGGAGGGTATTTGCTTGGCGATATATTCTAACACTTCGATTGGAATAGGCCGGGCGTCGCCTTCCAATTTTTTTTGCAGAATGGCGATGCGGGTTTCCAGATCCGGCGGCTGAATATCCGTGACCAATCCCCAAGACAGGCGCGAGATCAAGCGCTCCTCGATATTCTGCAAATCTTTGGGCGGCCGGTCGGAATTAAGAATGATCTGTTTTTTGGCCTCGTACAGGGCGTTGAAGGCGTTAAAAAATTCTTCTTGACAGCGATCTTTGCCCATAAAAAACTGCACGTCGTCGATCATCAAAATATCGACGGAGCGGTATTTATTGCGGAAGGCGTTCCAGCGGTCCTGCCGGTTCTCGCGGATCGTGTCAATGGTCTCATTCACAAAATCTTCGGCCTTGACGTAGACGATCTTGATCTGCGGATTGAGCTTGAGCGCGCGCTGGGCGATGGCGTGCATCAGGTGTGTTTTGCCCAACCCTGAGCCGCCGCAGGTGAAAAGCGGGTTGTAAGCCGCCGCGGGTTTTTCGGCCACCGCCGCCGCCGCCGCGTGGGCGAAACGATTATTATTGCCGACCACAAAGGTTTCAAAAGTATAGCCGGGATTGAAGCTGGAAATCTGCGCGACCGGAGCCGGCCGGGCGGGACTTTCCGGCTCCTCGGCGATGCCAAAATTAAAATCTGGATTGACCGCGTACTCGATCAAAATGCTTTGTTGTAACTCGTTCTGGCAGATGTCCTGAAGCACGGGGGCGCAGCGCTCCCGCACCCAGCTCAAAAGGAACTGCGTGGGCACGGCGATGGTCAAGATGCCGTCGGCGAAAGAAACCATCCGCGCGGAGGATACGAAAGTTTTGAAGCCGGGAGTGCTCAATTTCTTGCTCAGCCGCTCCAGCAGATCGTTCCAAAAAGCGTCCATAGTAAAGGCTAAAACCCCGCAATTTATCCACTATTTCCCCCTAATGTGGACAGACAGTATACCTGAGCCCGGCAAAATGTCAATAACCCCGCGCTCAAAGGCAAGAAAAGCCCCAAAATTATGCACCGCGGTGGATAATTGCGCGGTTATCCACAAAACGGCGCGTAGCCAATCTAGCCCGGCTGTGCTAAAATCCCTCGGACTGGCCGCAATTATGACAGAGATCGATTATACGGATTTTGATTATAAAAAAATTTTCTGGGAAAAAGGCGACCGGAGATATGAAGATTTTGCCGACCGGCTGGCCCTGCGGCGGTTATTGCCCAAAACCGGCGAAAAATTTTTGGATGTCTGCGGCGGGTTTGGCCGGCTGGCTGATGAGTATCTGGGACGCTACACGGAAGTCTGCCTGTTTGATTATGCGGAAAATCTGCTGAAACAGGCGCGCGCCGCGCACAGCCCGAAGCTAAAAACAGCGCAGGGCTCGGTCTATGCCCTGCCTTTTGCGGACGGAGAGTTTGACGCTTTGATTATGGTGCGGGCGGCGCATCATCTGGCCGATTTTCCCGCCGCCATCGCGGAAACAGCCCGCGTGCTCAAGCCCGGCGGCCGCGCCGTCGTCGAGATTGCCAACAAAAGAAATTTGCTGGAAATCCTGCGCTGGTGTCTGGGGCGCTCCCAAATGCGCCCTTTTGCCCTGGAGCCGACCAGCCGCGGCGCCAAGGGCGTTTGGAATTTTCACCCGCTGTACGCCGAGCAGGTTTTCCGGGAAAGCGGCCTGCGCATTAAAAAAAGCCTGTCGGTTTCCGGCCTGCGCTTTGGGCCGCTTAAAAAAATACTGGGCCGCCGGCTGCTCTGCGCGCTGGAATATCCAAGTCAGCGCCTCGGAATGAAACTGACGCCTTCGCTCTATTATCTGCTGGAGAAACCAAATGCCTAAACGCGCGGACTTAAAAAAAATAATGATTATCGGCGCGGGGCCTATCGTGATCGGACAGGCCTGTGAGTTTGATTACAGCGGCACGCAGGCCTGCAAGGCGCTCAAAAAAGAAGGCTACGCGATCGTGCTGGTCAACAGCAATCCCGCGACGATTATGACCGATCCGGAATTTGCCGACCGCACCTACCTCGAGCCGATCCGTCCCGACATCGTCGCCAGAATTATCGAAAAAGAAAGACCGGACGCCCTGCTGCCGACAGTCGGCGGCCAGACCGCGCTCAACTGCGCGCTCGACTTGGCCGCGCTGGGCGTGCTGGAAAAATACCGGGTGGAGCTGATCGGCGCGGGACTGGAGGCCATTCGCAAGGCCGAAGACCGCAAGCTTTTCAAAGACGCGATGCAGAAAATCGGCCTCGATATGCCGCGCTCCAAAGAAGTATATTCCCTGGAGGAAGCGCGCGAGTTTATCAAAGAAATAAATTTTCCGGCGATTATCCGCCCGTCCTTTACGCTGGGCGGCACCGGCGGCGGGATCGCCTACAATGACGCGGATTTGGAGCGCATCGTGGGCGGCGGGCTGGAGCTGTCGCCCGCGCATCAGGTGCTGCTGGAGGAATCCATCATCGGCTGGAAAGAGATCGAGCTGGAGGTGATGCGCGACCGCAAAGACAACGCGGTGATCATCTGCTCCATCGAAAACCTTGATCCGATGGGCATTCACACCGGCGACTCTATTACTATCGCGCCGGTGCAGACCCTGACCGATGTGGAATATCAGCGCCTGCGCGACCGCGCCATCGCCGTGCTGCGCGAGGTCGGCGTGTCTACCGGCGGCTCCAATGTGCAGTTTGCGCTGGATCCCAAATCCGGGCGGATCTGTATCATCGAAATGAATCCGCGCGTCTCGCGCTCTTCAGCGCTGGCCTCCAAAGCGACGGGCTTTCCGATCGCCAAGATCGCCGCGCTTTTGGCTGTGGGCTACACGCTTGACGAGATCCCTAACGATATTACAAAAGTCACGCCGGCTTCTTTTGAGCCGACGATCGACTATGTCGTGGCCAAAATCCCGCGGTTTGCTTTCGAAAAATTCCGCGACGCGGACGACACGCTTAACACCCAGATGAAATCCGTGGGCGAGTGTATGGCTATCGGCCGCACCTTCAAAGAAGCAATGCGCAAAGCCCTGCGCTCGCTGGAGATAAGCCCGCCGCAGTGCCAAGATGAGCTGCTGGAGGAAAAACTAAGCCGCCCCAACTGCGAGCGCGTCTGGTATGTCCTGCACGCTTTCCGGCGCGGCTATGCCGTCGAACGCGTTCACGAGTTGTCCGGCATAGATAAATGGTTTCTCCATCAGCTGGCGGAGCTGGCCGCGGAAACGCCGGAAGCGCTGGCGGCGGAGAACAAAGCGCGCGGCGTCAAGGGCGTGGTTTATAAAAAAGTCGACACCTGCGGCGCGGAATTTGAAGCCCAGACGCCCTATCTGTATTCGACGCACGAACAGGAAGACGAGGCTGCGCCGACCGACCGGGAAAAAATTATTATTTTGGGCGGCGGGCCTAACCGGATCGGGCAGGGCATCGAGTTTGATTATTGCTGCGTGCACGCCTCTTTTGCCCTGCGCGCGGCCGGCTACGAGACGATAATGGTCAATAGCAATCCAGAGACCGTGTCCACGGATTACGACACCTCGGACCGCCTGTATTTCGAGCCGCTGACCCACGCGGATGTGCTGAATATCGTGAAAACCGAAAAACCCGCCGGGCTGATCGTGCAGTACGGCGGCCAGACTCCGCTCAAGCTCTCGCTCAAGCTGGAGGCCGCCGGCGCCCGGATCATCGGCACGACGCCGCGGGACATCGACGTGGCCGAAGACCGCAAATTATTCGGCGCGCTGATGGACAAACTCGGCATCAAACAGCCGCCCAACGGCACGGCGACGTCCATCGAGCAGGCCGTCAAAGCGGCCGTCCGGATCACCTATCCCGTGATGGTGCGGCCGTCTTATGTGCTGGGCGGACGGGCAATGGAGATCGTTTATGACGAAGCCGGCCTCAGGCATTATATGAAAACCGCGGTGGAAGCCTCGCCGGAGCATCCGGTGCTGATCGATAAATTTCTGGAAGACGCCGTGGAGCTGGATGTGGACGCTATTTCTGACGGACGGGACACGGTCATCGCCGGCATTCTGGAGCACGTCGAGGAGGCCGGCATTCATTCCGGCGACTCGGCCTCGGTGCTGCCGACTTTTTCGCTTAGCCCAAAACTGCTGAAACTCGTCGAGGAACACACAGAAAAAATGGCCGCGGCGCTTAAAGTCGTCGGACTGATGAATGTGCAGTACGCTGTTAAGAACGGCGAAGTTTATGTGCTGGAGGTCAACCCGCGCGCCTCCCGCACCGTGCCTTTTGTGAGCAAGGCCACCGGCGTGCCTTGGGCCAAGCTCGGCGCGCTGGTGATGACCGGCCGCACGCTCCGGGAATTAAAAGTAAAACGGGTTATGCCGGAGTATTGGTCGGTTAAAGAAGCGGTGCTGCCTTTCGCCAAATTTCAAGGGCAGGATATTATGCTCTCGCCGGAAATGCGCTCGACCGGCGAAGTGATGGGCATCGATGAAAATTTTGGCATCGCCTACGCCAAATCGCAGATCGCCGCCGGCGAAAAACTGCCGGAACCGGGGCAGAAAATTTTTATTTCCGTGACCGGCCAGTATAAAAATGACAAACTGCTCTGGGCCGCCCATAAATACCGCGAGCTGGGCTTCGGCCTGATCTGCACCAAAGGCACAGGCGAGTTCCTGCGCAAAAAAGGCTTGGAGGTCAACGACACTTACAAAATCCGCGAGGGACATCCGAATATCACCGACTTAATCGCCAATCACGAGATCGGCCTCATCGTAAACACGCCCTCCGGCAAGGGCGCCAGACAGGACGACTACTACATCCGGCAAGCCGGCCTGCGCCACAAAACTATGTGCGTGACCACCGTCGCCGCGGCCATAATGGTGGCCAAGGGACTGGACGCCATCCTGCACGGCCAGCTGGACGTGAAAGCCCTGCAGGACTATCACAGAGAATTAAAAAAAAGTAGCTTAAAATTTTAGCCCCGGCAGGGCATTCTTGAGCGCGTCTTCCGCCTGTTTTTTGGCGTCGTCAACTTGGCTGTTGAGTTGATTTTCCAGCTCTTTTTGTTTTTGCGTGAGCCTAGCTTTTTCGGCGTCCAGCGCGGCCTGCTGTTTTTCTTGCGCGGCTTCAAAAGCCTGCGAATATTCGTGCAGGGACGCCGCGGCTTTTTGCTCCGCGTAACCGATGGCTTTTTCATATTCGGCCGTTAACCGCGCTCTGGCCTGCGCGACCTGATCGCCGAATTCTTTTTCCAGCCGGGCTTTGAGCAGGCCGTCCAGATTGGTGGTCAGGCGAATATCTGGCGCGCTGAGCGTCCCGCCGAGCAGAATATCAACGCGCAGCTCCGGCGCGGACTGAATCGCCTCCGCGGCCAGCTTGCTCAAGCCTTCTGCCGCCAGCGGCGCATAACGCAGCTTTTCTCCCCGCAGAGAGATCTGGCCGGACAGCGCGTCCCCGGCGATCTCGATTTGGGCTTCGAGCCGCCCCAGCCCGCCGGCGATCTTCAGCGGAATAGTCTGTTCGTCCCAAAGCCGCGCGCCGCTTAAGTCGTAGCCGGACAGAACAAAGCTAATCGTGTCCTTGGCCGTCTCGCGGCGGTCAAACTCGGACTGGATTTTTAAGAGAGAGCCAGCGCGTTTGACAAAACTCCCTTGTATGTCAACCACCGTTGGCCGGCCGATAATATATTGTTCCGAGGCGATGTCGCTGACGTAGCCGCTGTAGGTTAGCTCATTCTCGCCCTGCCCGCCCCGCCCGCTTAGCCCCGCCCGCCCGATCCAGAAACGCGGCATAGTTTTGTTATTCGGAAAAACAACCGTGACGCCCTGCAGTCTCTGTTTTTGCGGCGGCGGCGCTTTTTTGGGCGGCATATATTTTTGGGCCAGCGCCAGATACTGCGCGCCGGTGTCAATCCAGCCCTTGATTTTCGGCCCCAGCAGCTCTTTGCCAAGCGCGCCAAAATCGTAATTGCCCAAATCCAAGGCGGCCA
>JAITIS010000091.1 GCA_031279305.1 Candidatus Margulisiibacteriota bacterium
GCATCCAGTTCCGCATAATGTCCCGATGTTTCCCGATCCCCAAATTCTGGAAAATAAAATTCTGGCAGATACCGGACACCCAGCTGATTGGGCCGTCCGGGCGCTGTTTGCTCGAACCAGACGGTCATTTGTCCGTTGTGATTGAGCGCAAAGCAGGCTTGCAGCAGCAACCAGAGGCATAGCAGTTTTTTCCCCATAGAATTATTTTAGCACGCTATCCCGTGCATACTTTGCAACAAGTTTAGAAAACTTACGATAGGTAGCCATACAGGGTTAGTATAGATTGGGAGTGTTTTGTGCTAAATAAACTCATCGCGGCTGGCAGGGGGCTGATTATCAGCAATCCCAGCGCCAAAGGCGGCGGCGGCAAGACCACTATAGAACTTTTGCTGGCGCAGGCCTTGGCCGGACTGGGTTGCCGGGCCAGCCTATTTGATTGTGATATGACTAGCCCGATGGTTGGAGCCTACAAAAATATGCAGGTTAGTTCCGCCGATAAAAATTTGCAGGGCATACTCAGCGGGCGTTTTCAGCCGCGGGATATTTTTGTGCGCCGCGGCGGCATAGATTATGTGCTAGGCGCGGAAGCAAATAATATTCAGTCTGCTGACAATAATGCCGCCTACCTCAACCCCTTGTTGGCCGCGGTGAGCGATGTGTCTGTCAATTACCAGTATACTTTTCTGGATCTCTCGGCCGGCAATTATCTCTACACCCGCAGACCGGCGCTGATCTCCGATGTGCTGCTGCCGGTCATCCCGGCTATCAATGAGCAGGTTTTGAGCAATACTTTTGTCCAGTTGAAAACTATATTCAGCGTTTATGACCGGACCGGCGCTCTGGAATTTTTTCCGGAAATAATACTGGTGGTCAATAAAAACAGAAGGACATTATTCAGCGCCGGTTTAACCGCCGGAGAAGTCAGCCGGCGTTTTGAGGAAGGCGCGCGGGTAAACGGCTGGTACGAAAAAATGGAACGCAATCATTTGCTCGCCGGAGCCGTCGATCTGCCTTACGAAAAAAAGCTGGATTTATTTTTGCAGACGGATGCTGCACCGCGTAAATTCCGCAGACCGCTGGAGAGGCTGGCTGAAATACTGCTGGGAATACCGGCGCCGGCAATCACCGCGCAGGAACGTTATGCCAGATTGATTGTTCGAGACACGCGGACAGAAAGTCCTGCGCGCCGGAGCAGAGGAGGTGGACGGTGATATCGCCTAAATTGGTGGCCGTGCGGGAAAACGCGCTGGACGGAGAAATGCCGCCGGATCTGCTCAAAGCCGCGTGGCAGAAGCCGATCGAGAGAGGTGTTTTTCCCCGGAATATGCAGCAATTATTTTCGCAGAGGCCGTATAATCGTTTTTTCTTCTATAACGCCCAGTCCAATGAACTGGTGTTTCTGCCGGGCATACCGGAAAAGTATATAGACTCTTTGCTGAATAGCAAGCATCTGACCAATTCTGATCGAGCGGCGCTGGTGGATGGCGTTGACGGCGGAATAGGCATTATCCCAGCTTATGCGGACGCGCAGGAACAAAAATTTTCCCGGTTATGGCCGGAGCTGGAGCCTTTGCTGAAACGGCTAAACAAAGGTTTGGAGCAGTTCCGAACGGTTAAAGAGGAACAGAATGCCGCCCCGGAAAAAACGGCTCTGCTCAAAGAAACCGCCGCGCTTTTATTTTCTGGCGAGCGCAGCAGCGTTATCAAAGGACTGCGTAATATTTTAAGCATTGTTCCGGCGACCGCCCGCTATGATTTCACGCGGGACATCGCGGCTCTGTGCGAATTAAAGGCGCTCTGGCCGGATTGGGAAGCGCGGGATATTATCAACAAAACGCTGGCCGGTTACTACCGGCGCAGCCTGCAAAAAATTATTTACCGGCTCAACCTGATCCAGACTTCCGCGGACGCCGTGCTGAGAAAAAAGCTGCGCCGGCTGGGAGTGGCTTATTATTCCGGTTTGCAGCGGCTGATTCAGGAAGTGACGGATGACCGGCAAAATCTTATTCAAGATCCGCAGGCTCTGGTAAATTATGGCGAACGCTTGAGCGCTTTTTTTCATTCCGCGGAATATTTTTTTGCTATGGAGCGCACGGACAGGCTGGAAGAAATATTTGCCGATCTGGATAATCTCCTGAAAAAGATAATTACAGACAGCGGCGCAGCGATCACGCCTCCGGATCAGCGGCTGGCGCGCGGCGTGTCTTTGCGCGAGCAAAAAATCGTAGCGCTTTTACGCGCGGCGCTGAGACTGTATGGCCGTAAATCTCTAAGCGTGCAGGCCGGTTACGCGCACGGCCGCCGGACGCTTTATGTAAACGGCCGCGCCGTGCCATTCTTTTTTCACTGGTTCAGCGGCCTGAGCCGAACGGAATACAGCGACGCCGTGGAAAATCTGGACAGGGATTTGCGCTCTGGGCCAGCTGAACTGCGGCCTTACGAGTTTACTCTGGATGATGGCTCCCGCCACCGCACGTTTATTTTGCTGCCGGAATAACTTTTGTCCCGATAATAATTTTTGATTTGACACCCGGATTTATTTACTTTATAATCATACTAATCAGATATGAAAAGTAATAAATGTTTGGACAAATAAGCGATTTGTCCGTAAAATAAAAAATAAGGAGCAGAAAAATGGCGGAAAAAAAGAAATTATCCATAATTGTGTTTAGCGGGGATTATGATAAGGCTTTTGCGGCGTTCACGATCGCCTCCGGCGCGGCGGCTCTGGATTATGAAGTGAATTTATTTTTTACTTTTTTTGGCCTGAATATTATCAAGAAAAGACGCGGACGCTGGCCGCTGGGCAAAGGTTTTCGCGCCCGGTTTTTTGGCTTTTTGCTGGGCGGGCGCAATGTTCTGCCGCTTTCCCGCTTGAATTTTGCGGGCTTGAGCCCGATACTGCTGGGCAATCTGGCCAAGAAACGCAAAGTCGCCGGCGTGGACGAACTGATCGACGCTTCGATCAAGCTGGGCGTCAATTTTTACGCCTGCGAAACCGCCGGGGTAATTCTGGGTTTGGAGAAAAAAGATTTTATTCCGGAAGTGCAAAAAATTATCGGCATCGCTTCTTTCCTGAAATTGCAGGAAGGCGGCGCGACGCTTTTTATCTAAATGAGCCGCGCGCAATTAGATATTACCGCCGAACACTGCCCGATGACTTTCGTAAAAACGAAATTTGCGCTGAGCAAACTGCGCGCAGGTGATATTCTGGAAGTGCTTCTCACCGAAGGCGAGCCGCTGGAAAATGTGCCGCGCTCGGCCAGCGAACAGGGTTACAGCGTCCTTAGCATAGAGCGCGTGGACGAGAATATTCATAAAATAGTTATTCAAAAATAATTAGGGAATATGATATGTATGCTAAATTTTTAGCCATAAATCATATTATTCCTATATGAATTGAAACAGAATTTGGCTGCTTACGATATATTGATAGCTAGTTTTAATAAAGGAATGAATTATGTTAAGCAAAATAGTGGCGGAGCAGAAAAGTTTGCTGGCGGAGCTGCGCGGCCGGACAGACCGAACAGCGGCCGGAAAAGCGGCCGTTCCGCCGGCGCTGAATGCGCTGGACGATGCGGAAGCGTCTCTGGAGACAAGGCTGGAATTTTTGCGCGGACAACTATTGGGCAATGAAGCCGAGGAGCTAACCGTATTTGGCCATATCCGCCAGCTCTACGCGGATTACACGGCGCAGGGCAAACAGCTGGAGTTTTTGGTCGAATATGAAAAATGGTTCAGCCGCCGTTTCGGCAACACGCATACCGCCGACACGCTGACCGCGGATTTTTCGCATACAGCGTTCAATCGCGCGATCACGATTATTCATAACGCGCTCCGGGCTGCCAAAGAAAATTATGTGGCGCTGCCGGTCGGCCAGGGCACTTCCGGCGCCATCGAGAGACTGCACAAAATACTGGGCATTGACGTGGCTCCAGCCACACTGCAGCGCATCTCCAGGGCCAATCAAGAAAAGCTGCTGGAACTGCAAAACATCAAAGATACCTTGGCTGCGCAGAAAACAGAATGGGCGGAACGTCTGGCCAAAACTACAGATAAAAAATTCCGGGAATTTCTCGCGGGAGAGATCGAAAAACTGGATAGAAATATTTCCGCGCTTGATGTCAAGATCGAGGAATGGGGCCGGGAGTTTATTCCAGCCAGCGAGCGGCCGGTGGTGCTCATCACCTGTCAGGAGCATCACGGCAATACTCTGCCCTACGACGGCACGCTGGCGGATAAGCACATCGTGCCTTTCGTGCCGGGCACGGTGGATCTGGATACGCAAAAATTTGAAGCCAAACTGCGGGAGCTGCAAGCGCAGGGACGCCAAATAATAGTGTCGCTTTCTGCGGCGTCCAATGTGACCGGACATAAAACCGATATCGCCGGTACAGCCGCGCTGGCCAAAAAATACGGAGCGCTCACTATTTATGATCACGCTTCTTCACTGGCTTACGAGCCGGTAGACTTGAGCCTGCGCACGGAGGACGGCCAGCCGCTGATCGATGCGGTAGTTGCTTCACCGCACAAACTGCCCGGCGGACCCGGCAGCACCGGTCTGCTGGTTTTTAACAAGGCCATTTATCCTGTGAACGCCAAGGGCGATCTGCTGGATCCGACCAATAAAGCCGGCGGCACGGTCTGGCACGTTTCGCTCTGGGATGTGGAATACTCTAAAGACATACTGGAGCGCGAGCTGTCCGGCACGCCCAACGGCGTCGGGCTCCTGCGGCTGGCCTTGGCCATAGACCTTGCTTACAATGTGATCGGTTTTGAGAATATCGCCAGACTAGAAACCAAGCTGGCCGCGCCTTTGTTCGAGCGGCTCCAGAGCGATCCCAATATTATTCTCTACGGCGATCAGGAGCTGGACAAGCGCATACCGATATTTTCTTTTAATGTCAGGCACGGCGGCGGGATTTTGCACCCCAAATTTGTGGCCAGAATCCTGAGCGATCTTTTCGGCATACAGACCCGTCCGGGTTGCAGCTGCGCCGGCGAATACGGCCACTATTTGCTGGAGATAACCGAGGAGCATTCGAGAGTGATGTTAGGCCGGGTGCGCGAGGGTGTTTTTGCCGGTAAGCCGGGCTGGGTGCGCCTCAATCCGCACTGGCTTTTTTCCCCGCAGCAGGTGGATTACATTGTGGAGGCGCTGAAACTTATTGCGGAGCACGGCTATAAACTGCTTTCGCTCTATGAACTGGATTTGAACGGCGAGTATCTTTTTAAAAAAGAATTAAAGCCGGCCGATTACACAGATGTCAATGTGGCGGACGCCAACAGCATCAGTGTGGCGCACGCCTTTTATATATACCGGCAGGAGCAGACTGCCGCGCCCAAAGAGAGTAAATACGCTTATCAAAAAGCCCTGCTCAATCAACTGGAAAACGCCGAGTTTTTTCTTAAAAGCCTGCCGGACAACAGCGCGCAGCTGAAAGCTCTGCAGACGGATCAGGGCGCGCCGCTGCCGCTTTTGTATGTGCACGGCACGCCAAAGTTTAATGATTTTCTGAAAAAAGCGGAACTGGAGCAAAAACGCCGTGCCGCGGCGCTGGAGAAACAGGAGGGCCAGCCTTGGGGAATTTAGCCATTGTGGATGCTTCCGTCTTTCAATTCCAGTTTCTTATGGCCTATGGCGGCCAGCTCTGGATTGTGCGTCACCAGTATAATCGCGAGCTTTTGTTTTTGGTTTAATTCCAGCAGTAAATTTTTAATCTCCGCTGAGCGTTTGCTGTCCAGACTGCCGGTCGGCTCATCGGCGATGAGCACGGCGGGGTTGTTGATTAAGGCTCTGGCCAGCGCTGTTCTTTGCATTTCGC
Source organism: Candidatus Margulisiibacteriota bacterium (assembly GCA_031279305.1). GTDB lineage: Bacteria > Margulisbacteria > Termititenacia > Termititenacales > Termititenacaceae > JAISQA01. Next base: position 5,826 of record JAITIS010000091.1, read on the forward strand.
CGCCGGAAAGCTGGCCGGGCAGGTGCTGGATTCTTTTTTCCAGCCCCAGCAGCCGCAGGACTTCCGCCAGTCTGGCAGTATTGGCCCGCAGTCCGGGCTGAAACACGGCGGGCAGCAAAATATTTTCTTTGACCGTCAGCGTCGGCAGCAGAAAAAATTTCTGGAACACGTAGCCGAAAATTCCCCGCCGGATTTTGGTCAAAGCCGTTTCAGACAGATTGACTCCATCCTCAAAAATAGTCCGGCCGTCTATGGTTAAAGAACCGGAAGCCGGATTGTCGAGACAGCCCAGCACATTGACCAGCGTGGTTTTGCCGGAGCCGGACGCGCCGGTAACCGCGATGATCTCGCCGCGCTCGACGGTAAAACTGGCTTTGTCGAGAGCGCGTATTTCTTCCGCGCCGCGCGTGTAAATTTTAGTCAGATTTTTCGCCTCGATAAATGCCATTAGTCCACGCTCCTGATGCTGTCCAGAGGCCGGACAGCCGCCGCCCGCAGAGACGGATACACTCCGCCTGCGATGCCGGCCAGCGTTATGGATAAAAAAGCGAGCGCTGTTGTCGGCCAGTCGAGAATGATCAGACGGCCATTGGGCGCGAAGGGCAGAAAATAGCGGACGGCCATTTCTGAAAGGCCGGAAAATAAATAGGCCAAAATAATGCCGGCCAAACTGCCCAGCGCGCAGAGCAGGGCAGTTTCGCTGAGCACCATCAAGAATATATCTTTGGGCAGCGCACCGATACTTTTCAGAATGCCTATTTCCTGAAACCGCTCGAATACGGACATCAATATGGTGTTCAGCACGCCGAACAGCGCGATCAAAAAAGCGATGAAGGCGATGGACAGGACTATGACTTTGGCGCTGGCCACCAGACTCAAAATGGTGTTCTTGACCTGCGCCATAGAGACGACCTGCACATCGGGCAGGCTATACAGTTCTTCCTCAAAAACACTTTGGTCTGCCTCCTGTTTTAAGCGCAGGCCTAACATTGTCAGCCGGCCGGTTTTGTTAAAAATGTTTTGCGCGAGCTTTAGCGGCAGGAAAATCATACCGTCATCCTGCGTCCCCGTGCGTTTCAGTACGCCGGCCACCCGAAATTCCTGCTCGCTGCCGGGCAGCAGCATCATATCGCCGGCCTCGCGCTGTTCCAGCTCCGCGGCTTCGTAGCCCAGCACGATTTCCACCGCGCTATCCGCGCTAAACCAACCGCCCTGATTGAACTGCAGATAGGGTTTCATAGCCGGATAGGTCTGCGGGTCTATGCCCAGATAAACAGTCGTGCCGCCGTTCTCGCCTTTGTTCGGGTCAAACTCCGCGTGCATCAGCATTTCGGTGGCGGCGGCCACCGCCTCCCGTCCCGCCACGTCTCTCACCAGTGCTTCCGGCATATAGCGCAGTCCGGTGCCGCCTTTGAGCATCAGCGTGGCCGCTTCGTAAGGACAGCCTTTGGCGGTCAGCACGATCTGAAAACCCATACCCTCGATGTTTTCATTGAGCGACTGTTCATAGCCGCGGTTAAAACCGAGCAGGGTGACCAGCACCCAGGCCGAAAGCATTATGCCGGCGATGGTAAACAGCGTGCGCGTTTTGCGGCGCAGCAGATTTTTGCAGGCGACTTGGAAAATATTCATTGCGCTCCTTTATTGAATACAAATAGATCCATTAAAATTAAATTTTTTTTGACCGCGCGCAAGGTGGCCAAAAAATCCGTGCGGTCTGCTGGATCAGGATTCTTAATGACTTGCGCTCCGGCGCTGCCGCCGGCTCCGGCCAGCACATCGTAGCTTAAAAAATCCCGGAGCGACAGCCCGGTAAACTGCTTGGCAAATTCCGGCGAGCGCAATTTTCCGGCTTGGCGGGAGGTAAGTTTTTGGTAATAAAAATTAACGATTACTCCGTCTGGATCGTAGACCAGAAAAACCTGCAGGCCGCCGTATCTGCCTTTTTGGTTAATTCCGTGAATATAGCCGGCTAGCTGGCCATCTTGATACAGCGTGTACAGCGTGTAAGGCACATCAATAGTTTCATACAGTCCGGAAAATTTATCGCCGAGCCGCTCTTCCACCGCGCGCAAGGTTTTCTCGCCGCCCAGTCTGGCTAGGGACAGATACGCGGTTTTATAGGTTACTTTAGCGCCCGGAAACAATCTTTGAATATCCCGATCCGGATCGTTAAGGTCGCAGCCGACCGCCGCCGGAGCAAAACCGGCCAGCAAGATTAACAGCCAAAATATTTTCAGCACGGGTTTCTCCTTAGTCAAAAATAAGCGTAAGCCTGCGCCGCCACTTTGTATTCATTCGCTTTGGTCTCCAGTTCGTACATCAGCCGTCCGGTCAGTTCCGGCGTGAAACGGTAAGCCGCGCCTGCTCCCCAAAAATAATTTTCTGTGAGGTTTATTTTAGTATATATATATTGGCTTTCCAGTTTAAGCCGGTTTTCGGCCAGCAAGTTAACGCCTAGCCGGTAAAATCCCGCCAGCGCGGCGGCGCGGTCTCTGGAGCCGAAATTGATTTCTGCGCGGTGCTCAATATTGTCGTGATTATGCGCCGCGTCGAAGCCGAGCATCGCTTGTTTTTCTCCGCCCAACAAGGAA
>JAITIS010000133.1 GCA_031279305.1 Candidatus Margulisiibacteriota bacterium
CGGCGAGGTCACGCCGCACGCCGTGTTCACGGATTATCAAAATGTGCTGGCCTACATCCTCGCCCTGTGGCTGGTGGCTTTTGCCTATGCCGGAATGTACCGCTACTATCTGGGGCCGACAGCCAGACTGCAAGAAACCGCGGCTATTGTCCGCGGGGTGTTTTTGGGTGCGCTGGAAGTGATGGCTTTTACTTTTTTGATTTCCACTTTCCCAGATTCGCGCTATGTGCTGGTGTACGCCGGTTTTTCCGCCATAATCCTGCTGGCGGCGGAACGCGCCCTGATCGCCTGCCTGCTGGCCGCCCTGCACAGACGCGGCTACGGCAACAAACGCGCGCTTATTGTAGGCTGCACGCTGACTGCCCAGCGCATCGCTGAAAAAATCATCAATTATCCGGAATATGGTTTCAATTACTGCGGCTTTATCTGCGATAAAAAACCGGATGCGGTCATTCATCCTCTAAAAAAACGTTTTGTCCGGCTGGGCAGTTTGAAAGATTTGCGTGGACTTATTACCCTGAATAACGCCGGCGCGGTGTTTGCGGCCGGCCTGAGCGAAAAAGCTAGTTTAGAACTAGCCGCATTTTGCCGCGCCAAGGATGTTTATTTCCGCTACCATTCCGCGGAGCTATCCAAAAATATATACTGGGACGATCTGGACGCGATAAACCTGATCGGCATTCGTTTTAACAAATTTTCTGAATTAAACAAATTTCTCAAGCGTTTTTTTGATCTTGTGCTGGCTGTTTTTCTGCTCGCCGTCACCTCGCCGTTTATGCTCTGCGCATATATCGGCATCCGGCTGACTTCACCGGGGCCGGCGCTGTACAAACAAACCAGGGTGACCGCCGGCGGTAAAGAATTTCAATTCTTGAAATTCCGTTCTATGCCGGTGAATTCGGAAAAACACGGGCCGGTGCTTTCCACGGCGGATCAAAAACACCGCGCCACCAGATTCGGCTATTTTTTGCGCAAAACCTCGTTGGACGAGCTGCCGCAATTATTCAATGTGCTAAAAGGCGAGATGTCCATCGTGGGGCCGCGGCCGGAGCGGCCGGTGTTTCACAGCCAATATTTGCGCAAAGTGCCGCGCTGGGGCGAGCGGCTGGCCGTGCCGGGCGGGCTGACCGGCTGGGCGCAGATCAACGGCCGCGCGGAGTTGACCGCCACGCCGGAAGAAAAGCTGGAGTACGATGTTTATTATATCGAAAACTGGTCTTTGCTGTTTGATATTATGATCATTGGCAGAACGCTGGTGCAGGTTTTGCAGCAGAAAGACGTGTATTAGTATGACCGTCAAAGTGCGTTTTGCGCCATCGCCCACCGGCTATCTGCATATTGGCTCGGCGCGCACGGCTTTATTCCACTATCTTTTTGCCAGGCATCAAGGCGGCCAGTTTGTCCTGCGCATCGAGGACACCGATCGGGAGCGCTCCCGCCCGGAATATGAGGAAGATATTTTCGCCGGATTGGACTGGCTCGGCATGCGCGGCGACGAGCCGGCAGTTTATCAAAATTCCAGACGAGAGGTGCACCTGAAATATATAGACAAACTTTTAAGCGAGGGCAGGGCTTACAAAGATCCGCAAGGTTCGCCGGCGGTTTTTTTCCGGGTGCCGGCGGAGGGCGGGACAGTGATCCGCGATCTGGTCAAGGGCGATATTCATTTTCAAAATAAAGATTTCAAAGATCAGGTTATGCGCAAATCCGACGGCTCGGTGACCTACAATTTTGCCGTGGTCGTCGATGATGCTGAAATGGGCATCACGCATATCATCCGCGGCGAGGATCATATTTCCAACACGCCCAAACAGATTTTTTTATATGAAGCGCTGGGGTTTCCCCTGCCGCAATTCGCCCATATTCCGATGATACTGGGCGCCGACCGCGCCAAACTAAGCAAAAGGCACGGCGCGGCTTCGGTCAATGAATACCGCAGGGCAGGGTATTTGCCGGAAGCGCTGCTCAATTATCTGTCTCTGCTGGGCTGGACTCCGGCGGACGGCACCGAGCTGATGACCTTAAATGAGCTGTGCCAGAAATTTGATCTGGATAGAGTATCTAAATCCAATGCGATTTTTGACCTCGAAAAACTAAGATGGTTGAACTGTCAAAAAATTAAACACTTAACTACTGATGAATTGTATAATAATTATACAGAATATTGTCAAAACGTATCTTTAGATATATTGAATGTAATAAAAGATGATTTAGTATTGCTTGGTGATATTGCTGGGAAATCGACCGTATTCAGCGTTGATAGGCTGGAATATACCGCGGAGCAAAAAACAGAAATAAACACTGAGACAGCCCATTTAGTTTTTCGTGAAATAATCGCTAAACTTAATAATATCTATTCTGGAACAATCATAGAACAATATGCCAACGCGCAGGTTTTAATAGACGAAACAATAAAAATTACCGGATTAAAAAAAGCACAGGTTTTTCATCCGCTGCGTATAGCTTTGACCGCTCAAAATTCCGGGCCGGGTTTAAAATTTTTGCTGGTATTGCTAGGCAAAGACAAGGTAAAGGAGAGACTGCAAAATGCGCTTGGGGGTTAATATTGATCATATAGCCACGCTGAGGCAGATTAGACTGGACGTTTATCCGGACATTTTAACCGCCGCGCGGGACTGTTTTCGGGGCGGGGCGGACGGCATTACCATACATTTGCGCGAGGACAGGCGGCATATACAGGATGACGACGTGAAAAAACTGCGCTCAAGATTTCCCCGCAAGCACCTCAATCTGGAAATGGCAGCGGTGGACAGCATAGCCCGGATCGCCTGCCGGGTAAAACCGGACGCCGTCTGCCTAGTGCCGGAGCGCAGAGCCGAATTGACCACGGAAGGCGGTCTCGATGTTCACAGACAATTAAAAAAAATATCAGTCATTTCAAGAAAAATACAGCGGGCGGGCACC
>JAITIS010000043.1 GCA_031279305.1 Candidatus Margulisiibacteriota bacterium
AAATTGCCGTTGTTTAACTCCGCGCGCATATCGACAATCTCCGCAGGCGGCAGAGGGCGGCCATTGATCCGCTGCGGCAGATAAATATAACCATACCGCCCGTCCGGCGGATTTTGAAACAAATAAAAAGTTTCCAGCGCCGGGGTGGCCGTGCCCAAAATCAACTTGGCTCCGCAGAGCCGCGCGCGTTCCAAGGCTGTCCGCACGGCATTGTAACGGGGATTATTATCCTGTTTGTAGGAGTTGTCCTGTTCTTCATCGATGACAATCAAGCCTAAATCCCGAAACGGCGCAAAAAGAGCCGAACGCGCGCCGACCACTAACCGCGCCTCGTTATTAACAATTTTCTGCCAGTTTTCCCGGCGTTCTTTTGGTGTCAGCGCGCTATGCAAAACAGCAATGTTAAATCTTGCGGCAAAACGTTTAATCGTTTGGGGTGTGAGCGATATTTCCGGCACCAGCACGATAACCTGTTTGCCGGCGGCGATAACCTGCGCCGCGGCCCGCAAATATATTTCGGTCTTGCCGCTGCCGGTCACTCCGTGCACCAGAGTAAACTGTTTTTGCCGGATCAATTCCAAGGCGGCGACCTGCGCGGAAGTAAGCTGCATAGCGGGATTATATCTGCAATTCTCCCGACTGCGCCAGCGCGCGTTTAAGAGCGAACGGATAGATCAGCTGCTCCGCCAGCGCCACCAACACTGCGGCGGAAAGCACAAGCGTGTCAACGCGCCAGAGCCAGAGCAGCAAGATCAGCGTGCCGCCGCTGACCTGCAGCCCCCGGTTAATCCGGCGCGTGAAATCCGCGCCAAAAAGACACAGCCCGGCCAGTAAATTATAAAGATGAAAAACCAGAAAACGCCCGGCCCAAAGCAGCGCCGCGGCGCCCCAGACAGGCCAGTCCAAACGTATATAATAAATTATCGGCCAGAAAACCAGCGCGCCAAGCAGCCACTCTAGCTCCAGTTTGCACTTAGTATCCAGCACTTTCAGTCCCGATAGAGCATTGGCCGCGCCCAGCGCCAGAGCGCAGGTCACTGCCGGCCGGCCGGCCAGATAAACCAGCCAGATAAAGCCCAGTTGCAAAGCCCGCGCCAGCAGAGAGCCGGGCGGCATTTTGGCCAGCCGCACAAACAAAAACCAGAGCAAAAAGAAAACCGCTGTCCAAACAAGGCTTTGCGCGACATCCCAGATTTCCGAGCGAATAATATCCGCCGCCGCCAGCGCCACAAACACGCTCAAGGCCATAAGCGGCGGCAGTATCGCCGTCAGAGGCCCGCGCGCGGGCAGGGACAGCATACGCCGAAAAGACTGCTGATAGACCGGCAAAAAAAAGGCCGCGGTGAAACACAGAGCCCAGGGCAGGCAGGCTTCCAGATAATTTAAGCGCCACGCGGCCAGCAGCGCGCCGCCCAGCAAAAATAAATAAACGGCGCAAACGCTGAAAAAAAGTTTATACAGCCGGCCGCGCACCGGCTCCAGACGCCGCCAGGGCAAAGCGTTGCCGGTCAGGTAGGCCGCCAGAATAAGCAGTAAAGGGAAAATTGCCGGGGCAAAACCGAATATCTCGGCTGCCGGACTGGCTGTTTTCCAGATCCAGCCCAGCAAACCGGAACCGGCCAGAAAAAAAGCCAGCGAAGCAGGCAAATACCCAGCCAACACCGTTCCGCTTAAAAAAGAAATTAGATGCGCGGCTCCCTCCACAGGGAAAAAGGCGGACACCTTTTAACGTTTAAGCGCCTGCAGGCTGGACTGCACTATATCATCCGAGCCGGCCGGCAGGGTCAATTTATTGTTTTGAGGAGAAGCGGCCGCCGTGTCATCAATGCCGTCGATGCCTTTGGAATAAATAACATAATACTCCGCGCCGCCCGGAACATAGCCGGTCAGATACCCGTAAGTTTTATACTCCAAACCGTCCTCATCCGCCACCACAGCAGTCTGCCACGGATCGCCCGGCAATCGGTCCAAAATGGCCGGACGGGCATTCAGCAATTCGTTCAAGCCCGCTGGATAGCGGTTATTATGCCGGTAAAAAGATTCTACCGCGATCTGTATCGTCTGGATTTCTTTGGCGGCTTTGGCCAGCCAAGCGTCGTTTTGCATGCCTCTATACGAGGGAATAATGATGGCGATCAGAATCGAAACCACCGCCATTACGATCAGCATTTCAATAAGCGTGAACCCTTTGCGCATTATCCTCATTCTAGCAAAATTTTAAGTGTTTTGGTACTTTTGGATTTTTCGCGGCTTTGCTACAATGAAAACAATAAAAGTTTTTTAGGAGCGCGCGATGACCAGAAAAATAGCCGTGCTGGCCGGCGACGGCATAGGGCCGGAAATAGTGGAACAGGGACAGAAAATTTTAGAAAAAGTAGCGGGTAAATACGGGCTGGCTCTGGAATTTATTCCGGCCAATATCGGCGGAGCCGCCATAGACCAAGAAGGATCCGCTTTGCCGGAAACCACTTTGCGGATCTGCCAGAGCGCGGACGCGATATTTTTTGGCTCGGTCGGCGGGCCTAAATGGGAAACCCTGCCGCCGGATAAACAGCCGGAGCGCGCCGCCCTGCTGCCTCTGCGCAAAATATTTAATCTCTACGCCAATCTCAGGCCGGCTCTGCTTTTTAAGCAGCTAAAATCCGCCTCGCCGCTGCGTCCGGACATTGCCGGAGAGGGATTTGATATGCTGATCATCCGCGAACTGACCGGCGGCATTTATTTCGGCGAGCCTAAAGGCCGCGATTCCGACAAAGCCTTTGACACGCTGGTGTACAGCGTCCCGGAAGTGGTGCGCATCGCTAAAATCGCTTTTGAGGCCGCGCGCAAACGGCGCAAAAAAGTTACTTCTATCGATAAAGCCAATGTGCTTACTACTTCGGTGATGTGGCGCGAGGTGGTCTGCGAGGTGGCCAGAGATTATCCTGACATCGCGCTCAATCATCTATATATCGACAACGCCGCGATGCAGCTGATCAAAAATCCCGGCCAGTTTGACGTGCTGCTCTGCGACAATATGTTTGGCGACATACTCTCGGACGAGGCATCGATGCTCACCGGTTCGCTCGGTATGCTGCCCTCGGCTTCGCTTGGCGGCGGAACTTTTGGCCTGTATGAGCCGTCCGGCGGGTCCGCGCCGGATATAGCCGGACAGGGATTGGCCAATCCCATAGCCCAGATACTCTCGGCTGCGCTGTTATGCAAATACACGCTGGGCCGCGGCGATATTCACGACAGTATATTTCAGGCGGCTGGACAAGTATTGGACGCGGGTTACCGCACTCGTGATATAATGTCCGCAGGCTGCGTTGAAGTCAGCACAGCCCAAATGGGCGAGCTGATCCGCAACAAGCTGTAAGGAGTGAATTATGCCGATAAACAAAGATATGTCCATAATGGAGGTTTTGGAAAAATATCCAGAATCTATACCGGTGCTGCAATCGCTCAATTTGGGCTGTTTGGGCTGTATCGCCGCTTCCGGCGAGAGCCTGGAGCAGGGCTTGTCCGCCCACGGCCTGAATGTCGCGGAAGTGCTGGACAGTCTGAATAAGGCCATAGCTAAATAATCTGCAACGTTTTTAGTTTTTTTACGATAGCAGCTTATGTTAAAGAAACTCATCAATACCGATATTTCTGCCGCGCAATCTAGGCAAACCGGCGGATATTCTAAATTTATCCAAAAAGAGATTGTCAAAGTGTCCAATCTGCTCAATGAGATCACGCCGCGCGCGGACAGCAAAACCATCAACCGCATTGCCCAGTCGCTTCTATTTTATTATCCTTTGTTCAGCTGTCTTATTAAAAACAATCCTGAGCTGAGGGTCACCACCCAGCAGAGCTTTTTTTCCTTGCACGGCCTGTTAAATAACGATCGGAATGCCTTTGGCAAAGCGAACAGGATTTATCCGGCCAAACTGGATCAGCAAAACTTTGAAAATATATCTCGAAAAATAACCGGACTGAGACTTAATTTTAACAAAAACATTCTCTTAACCACCCTATTGATCACCAATAATTACGGAATATTTACCGACAATGCCGCCTATCAATATTACAGTATGGAAAACGCGATGGCGGATTATGTCGCGGAGTTTTTGTCAGTTCGGGACATAGATTTTGCCAGTTTTGCTTTGAGGTATTCCAGCAGTATTCAAAGTTTTATCAACGGGGAGCTGTCACTAAAAATTTTGCAGAAAAAAATACTGCCGCAATTAAAAATATATGCTCAGCAAGATGCGCGGCTGTATTATATTTTTATTCTGCTCAATTTAATTAACGCGCATATTCCTCCGCTGGATTATATAAATAATCAAAATGCCGCATACTACACAAATCTTTTTGACGCGGAAAAATTCCTGAAACAGGGGCCCCAATTATTTACAAGCAGTCTGCCCGCCGCTCAGGCCGAGCGGTTACGCTCTGGATTGTCCAGCAAGGAGTTCGAAGGTCTCAATGTCTTTAATCTCTATCCGTTAATAAACACCTTAAAACCTTCTCTGGAACAGGCTGACAAATTTATAAACTATATTGCTCGGCTGGCTAAAGAGCCAAAAATTCGGGGCAAAGATATTATTTTTTTCACGACGGATTCGCCGGAAAAATATCTGGATCTGCAGGAAGACCTGGCCGCTCGTCTCGACGTTTATACAGAAGCGGATTTTCTGGACCCGGTAAATCAAAAATTCTTAGGCTATCGTTATTATATAAACAACGAGCACAATTATATCCGCATCTACGCCACTCCCTAAAAAAGAACCCGCGCTATGTACATTTCCGGTTACGATGAAAAACTGCCGCGTGAAATCCAAATAGTGCTCAATATGGGCGTAAACTCCGGCAAGGAAACCGCGCAGTGGGCCTATCCAGAACGGCAGGAAGAGTTTTTTTTCAAGCATTACGCTCATCTACAAGAATTAAAAAAAAGAGTGCCGTCTAAATACGAGCACACTCTGCGGCATTTTGCCAGTTATCTAAACCTAAAGAAAACGCTGGCCGATTTTTACCGGCCTTCTGAATATCTAAAAGCCCCCGCTTTGTCTCCAGAAGCATTCGAGTATATCCAGCTCCGCGCCAAAGAAATATTAAAAGACTATGAACTTTTTTTCATCAGCCTGATGGCTGATCACGACATTGGCTGTATCAACGACCCAACCAAACACACTATAGCCAGCGGAGAATTATGCATCGCGGATTTCATTCGGCTGGGCTTTACCCCGCGGCTGGTGGACGCGGCTAAAATTATCATTGCCAATCATTCATATCTCGGCGACCTGATGCTGGGCGAGGCGCCTTTTGGCTACTATAAAAAGGCACTCTGTAAAAAATTAGCCGCTTGTAATATGGAACAAAAAGGCTTTGAGCTTTTATTCCTGCTAACTCTGATAGACATCAATTCCCTGAACATCGGAAGTATGTTAAACAACGATCACTTTGTTTACCAAAAACAAATTTTGGATCGTTCTATTTTTGAGAAACCAGTTAGTGAGTTGATGAGGTTTCGCACGAGTAGAATTTCAGAGCTCATTGATCCAAACAATATCAATCCGGCATTTCACGATGTATATCTGCAATATTTTTTTGATATTTTTAATCCGGTAAATCCCAAAAATAAAAATTTATTTCTGCGCTCGACCAAGCGGGACGGTTTAATCGCGGAAAAATTTCTAAACCAGATCTGCCAGCTTTGGACGAAAACCGGCGGTCAAAAAAAGTATGATTATTTAGGCTTCAATAACGGCTGTCTGGAAAAAAATGATCCAAAATTGTATGCAATCCACAAAGAACTTTGTCTGGAAAGCCAATTTTACACTATCGATAATTGCGTCGATCTGGCCAATAATACATTTCTAGGTTTTCCTTACCGTCAATCTCAGGAGTTTTTGGAAATAATAATTCGGCTTAAAGATTAAGGCCGCGGGTGATGCCGCGCAAACACCTGTCTCAGGCGGTCTCTAGTGATATGCGTGTAAATCTGCGTGGTAGAGAGCGAGGAATGTCCCAGCAGTTCCTGCACGGCGCGCAGGTCCGCCCCGCTTTCCAGTAAATGCGTGGCAAAAGAATGACGCAGAGTATGCGGCGTGATTTTTTTAGACAGGCCAGACCGCAGGGCATAGGCGGCCAGATTACGCTCCACCGAGCGGGCGGTCAGACGAGCGCCCCGGAGATTAAGAAATAAAGCCGTCTCTTTAGTGTCCGGCACCAGCCGCGGACGGATATACCGCAAATAATTATTAAGCAGCCGGACAACGCGGGGAGTTATCAAGACCACTCGCTCTTTCGCGCCCTTGCCCAAAATACGTATCTCGGCGCTGTCCAGACTAAGATCGTCCGGCTCCGCATCGACCAGCTCGCTGACGCGGATGCCGGAAGTGTAAAGCAGTTCATAGATAGCCGTATCGCGCCCGCGGATCAGCGCGTCTTCATTGCGCTCCACCACGCCAAGCAGTTTATTTATTTCCGCGGCAGTTAAAAAATCCGGTATTTCTCTGGCCAATTTCGGAGAATTTATTTTCTGCCAAGGATCGGCGGCAATAATTTTCTGCCTAACCAAATAACGGCCGTAAGATTTGTGCGCTGCGATACACCTAGCGATCGAGCGTTTGGAATAATTTAATTTATGCAAATAGGCCAAATAGGAGCGGATAAGTTCTGCCCGCAGGGCGCCGTAAGTTTTTTGCGGATTGACACCCTGTTCTCGGCAGTATTTTTCAAAATAACGCAGGTCTCTGGCGTAATTGCTAAGCGTATGGACAGAATAATTTTTATTATCGCGCAGAAAATCCAGAAATTTCTGGATCATATTTCCACGGGTATGTCGATAGTCACGGATTTTTTGCTGCGGTCGGCAGACACCTCGCTGCCCAGCGAGTACCGCGCGCGCAACTCCGCGGTCAAAGGTTTTTCTTCGCGGCGCTGGTACAGCCATTTGACTGGTTCTTTTTCACGCAGATCCAGATGAATATAGCTATTGTCCGGATCATAGCCCAGCCCAGAAATTTCTGGAAAAGTTTCCAGATAACGAAAAACTTCCGGCAAAAGTCCGACATCCGGCAGAGTAATATCCAGCGCTTTGCCAGAGCCGTGATAATTGCGCTTCGGTCCCGGCTCTTCTATCTCGATTTGATCGCAGACATAGGCGCGTTTCACCAGCACGGGCTGATTAAATTTCGACCAGACGTCTTCCAATATCCCGACCAAAGTCAACGAGATTTTTAACTCGCCGCGGCAGCCGCCGCATTTACAAGCAAAAATATCCCGGTCAAAATGTTCCGAAAGATTGCCCACCGTTTAAGCATATCATAAAAAAATATTTTGTAATATAATTTTTTCTTATGTCTAGCCTTATTTATTATTTTACTTCCACGGGCAATTCGCTGGAAACAGCGCGGATACTGGGGCAGAAACTAGGCGCGCGGTTAATCAGCATCGCCGCTCTGGACAAAGAATCCAGCCTAGTCTGCACCGCGGACTGTATCGGCATTGTCTATCCGGTATATTATTGCGGCCCGCCGCTCATCGTGCGCAGATTTGCGGAAAAACTAAAAGTCAGCAATCCTCAAGCCTATATTTTCACGACGGCCACCTATGGCGGTCTGGCCATAACCGGCGGCGACCGGCTAAAAAAAATTCTACAAAAAAACGGTGTTGTTCTAAACGCCTTCTACGCGCTTAAAATGCCGGGCAATTACACCGTGCTGTACGGCGCGCCGGCCGCCAAAACTATTGCTAGAATTTTGCATAAAGCCCAAGCAAGTCTCGACAGACTAGCCAAACAAATTTTAAGCAGAAAACAAAACCAGCCCGAACGTTTTCTGAATTTCCTCGGCAATATTTTTTACCAGCGCGCCAGCGCCGGCTTTGCGCAGTCCAGCCGAAAATTCTGGGTCAAAGACGTTTGCTCTTCCTGCGGCATCTGCGGCAGAGTCTGTCCGGCCCATAATATTTATCTGCAAAACGGCCGGCCAAACTGGCTGGAGCGCTGCGAGCATTGCCTGGCTTGCCTGCACTGGTGCCCGACGGGGGCTATCGAATGGGGAAAAGCCACCAGAGGGAGGAGGCGTTATCATCATCCTGCGGTCAGTGTGTTGGATATCGAAAAATCCCGCAGATACTCCGCCTAGCTTATTATTTTCAGCTCAGGAAATTCTGCTTGCAGTTTTTTCTTTAACACCGGCACTATAATTTCTTCCGTCTCGCGGTGACCGCAGATTTTTAATTCCAGCCCCAGCTCTTCTGCCAGCAATCGGCTGTGATAACCAGCCTCGCCCGTGACAAACAGTTCCGCGCCTTTATCAAAAGCTTTCCGCACTAAAGAGCTGCCGGAACCGGAGCAAACTGCTATTTTTTTGTATGCAGCATACTTAGAATTTTTCAGTGGACGCCCGATCAGGCCGATGCCATAAGTCCGGCCGCTATTTTTTAAAGGATACAGGTCATAGGCGATCTCTTCGTAAGGATGTTTTGCCCTGACCGCATTGAGCAGTCCTCCGACTTTTTCCGCGGAAATAATAGTTTCGATCCTAACCTCGGCCGTTTTTTCCAGCACATTCTGCCGACCGCTATACGGTTTAGTTCCGGCTAGCGGACGAAAAGTTCCTGTGCCGTCCAGCCGGAAAGTGCAGTCTGAATAATTGCCGATATGCCCGCCGCCGGCGGAGACTATGGCCGCGTGCACCGCTTCAATTGCTTCGCGCGGAACAAAAACCACATATTTATAAAACTGTTCCCGGTAAGTCGGCTCCAGCACCTCGCATCTCTCCGGCTCCAGACCGCACCGGCGCGCCAGCGTCCAATTCACACCATGCGGAGCCGCATCCAGATTGGTGTGCGCGACAAAAAGCGCGATACTATTTTTTAACAGTTTAGCGATATTGCGCCCTAGGGGCAGGCTCAGATCAATACGGCTCAATTCCTGAAAAAATAGAGCGTGATGAGCAATCAGCAGATCGGCTTTTTGTTTCACCGCTCTGTCTATCGCGACAGAAGATGCATCCAGCGCGATCATTACAGCGCGAATATCCGCGCGCTTGTCGCCAATCTGTAAACCGATCTGTTTGTCCCAGCCGCAGGCATACTGCGGCGGAGCAATATTATTCAGCGTCTGGATAATGGTTTTGAGTTTCACAATCTCGCCTCCACATCCGCAAAAATCCGCCGCTCCAGTTTTAACTGCTGGCCGGGATTAAACAAAGAAACCCGGCCGCGAAAAACAACATCTATGCCTAGAATAATATCTCCGCGTAATTTTAAGCTAGAACAGTCAACCAGCGAGGGTGGCTGCGTAACTCTAGCGGTAAAATCTTGAATGAATGAAAAATATTTTTCATCCAGATCGATCAAGATCGGCGGCAAGGCACGCCGCGGATTAACAGTCAAACAGCCGGTTTTTGTCAAAATATAAAGATCTGACCAAAGAGCCAGTAAATCCGCGCATTTTTTAACCGGCACAAAACGCTCTCTAGGCGTCTCCACTGCCGCCGCGCTAGGAAAAAACTCAATGGCCGCGCCAGCCGCTGTTTCCAGCTGATACACTTTACGGCTGTCTCTATCCTCTGGATTAACCGGTTTAGGATTACGGATCAAAGGCAACGGAAAAATCTGCTCATAATCAGCCAGCAAATTCGCCAGCGCCCGCAGGCTTAACCACATAGAGTTGGTATTAAAATATTTATGTCTGCCAATATCTTGGGCTGCATCTTGATCCTCAGGGTTTATCTGCGCCACTTCGCGTAAAGCCAGCCGACCGTCAGGATAACGCACCAAATGGCCGCCTTTCAGATCAGCCGGAGTCCGCCGCGCCACCTCCATAAGAAAAGGCAGCTTTCGTTCCGCCAAATAACCGAGCATTGCAGGATCAGGAGCGGCGCCTAAATTATCACTGTTGGAAATAAACAAATACTCGCAGCCATCTTCCAGCCAGCGTTCTAACAAACCGGAATCCGCTAGAACCGGATACAAATCTCCGTGTCCGGGCGGATTCCAGTTCCAGTTTTCTATAATTTCCGCGGCTGGTTCTAGGGTATCACAGTAAATCTTAGGATGTTTGTTTTGCCTAAGAAATTCTATCTGAGGATATTTAGCCAGATAAGTTCTCGTGTCATTATCTGTGGAAAAACTATTCAGCAAAACTAATTTACTCTGGCCGGACTGCCGAACAATAATATCCAGAAAATTCAAACCGTCTTTGACCGGCAGCAGAGTTTTGGCCTGCCGCAAACCCATAGAAGTACCCAGCCCGCCATTGAGTTTTAAAATAACCAATTTGGCCAATTGCTTTTCCCCTGCCGTCTTATAGGACAGTAAGTCGGAATAAACAGGAAGGTCAGTTACCGGCAGTATATCTTTTTCACGGATTTCCCCGGTCTGTCCCGCGGCGACCTGCCCATACAGACGCAGGAAATTCGCAATGACTGGACGCGGCAAGCCTGTCATTCTATCTATAATCAGCTGCTGCTTATTCATTGCAGCGATTGTAACACGAAGCACGTAATTGTTGCATTTTCCGCCTTTTTATAGTAAAAAGGCTGGTCGCTGGGGCTGTAGCTCAATTGGTAGAGCGCTACAATGGCATTGTAGAGGTCGACGGTTCGATTCCGTTCAGCTCCACTTGTTGTGCCACTAATATGGCAAATATTAAATCGCGCGTGAGGAATTACGCGCAATTTATCCCGCTCACTATTTCATTTTTATCGCTCGTAATTTTGCTGGTTTTTTCAATAATTTATTTTTACTCGCAGCATAAATTATATTTATGCACCACATTGCCCAAACTTACGAGTATAATTTATATATTATGCACGCCAAGCAAATACAGGTAAAAGACAATCATCCGGCGTTTCGGCGCGGGTCGCTGGCCGAACAAACCGAAACATTTTTAGTATTAGTAAAATCTGAGTTGACCCGTTTGCGTATTGAGCCCAATGAAGCGCGGGAATACCTGCGCCAGCTGGTCGAGAGCATCAGCAGGGTCGGTTGTATCCCGCCGCTCATTGCCAGCGCCCTGCGCGACGTAGACGGCAAATATCAAAAATTCACGGTCAGCCGCGGCCTAACCGCAGAGCAAGAACAAGAACTGCTCGCCAAGGGGCAGCCGTTTTTGGCCGGAAGCAATGAAGCAACCCCCATTGTAAATCCGCCCCCGCGCGGACAGCTGCCGCCAGAATAAAATTTATGCCCTGTAAAACAATTTCCGCAGACCAGCAAATAGTAGACGACGATGATCTGGAACTGGAATCCGCGCTGGAAGAACAAGCCGCGGATACCACTGTAGATGCCGCCGCCCTGGAAGCCGAGCTGGCTGGCAAAAGCGGATTAAAAACTCTGCGCGCCAAACTAAAAGCCTCGGCGGTTAATTACGGTTCGCAGGGACTGCCGTTTTTAGCGGCGGTGCAGCTGGATCTGGAACGTCGCGAGCCAATTGGCTTGCAGGAATTATTTCTCGCGTGGCTGGACAAAGGAAACAAAAAATGGCTAAACCCTTACGAAGGCTTAAAAAAATTGAATGAAATATTATTCAAATACCGCGGAAACAGCGCTGTCCTCAAGCCTTTCGTCACTCTCCTGCAGGAACTAGCCGCCGCGGGTATTTCGCCGGCTTCATTTGTCACGTATGTCATTTTGCCCCGTATGCAGGAGGACTACCACTGGAAAAAATGGCCGGACAATCATCTGGAAGCCCTGCAAATAATCGCCGGCGTCATTCTCTCCGCCAAGGACCAGCCGCCGTTTGATCGGGAGCATCTGGGTTCGCCACGGTTCCGGCTGTCGAAAGACGTGGTGCTGGTCAGATATATCGGCAGACCGTTAGCCCAGCATAGGCTGAGCGAATTGCGCGATAGACAACTGCTGGAGGCCTATCAGCAGGCCTGGCAGAACATTTCATTAAATAATTCTCTGAGCGTCTATTTTATGCGGCGCAACGTGCTGCATTTCATATACGCTATGTCCGGCCGGATAGACCTGATCCAGCTGGCTGCGCTGATCGGCCAGCTGCCGTATATCGAACAGGCCTTTGCCGGAGCCTTTCCGCAGGACGCCGCTAAATCAGCCAAAATAGAGGCCAAAATAGAGGAAGTTAATTTATTTGATTACGATATTGGCTCCGCCTTGCGGGCCAGACGCCGGCAGGGTTATCACGGTCTGGACTTCATTGTCGAGATCAATGCCTATCTGGACATCGTCAAGGGACTGCTGGAAAAGCCGACAGGCGTATATCTCTGCGCTTACTATGCCCGGCTACTTCGGCGGTATAAAGATCCGGTGCTGGCCGGCGCGATTTCCCGTCTGGTGCGGGTAATAGATGATCAGGGCGGTATGTATATTTACAAATGGCACACCAGAAAACTTTTAGAAAAAACTAAGACGGAAATGCCGGCTTATATAGATTTTATCGAGGCCAACGCTGGCTGCGATCCGGAATACCCGCATATATATATGCTGTTCCGTGACGAGGAAACCGCGCGCGAAACACAGGACGTCCTAAATGACGCCGAGAGACTCGGTCTGCGCCATATTTTCACCGGCGACAAAAACGAAATTATTTCCTATAAAGACCTGCTCAAAGCTTTTATGCAGGAACACCCGGAATATACCGCGCTGATAACTGATTATAAACAACAGCTACTGGCGGGACAAGATCGCCACTGGACGGCAGAGTACACTAAACAGCTAGATAGCTTGAGTCCGGATCAAGGAGCCTTGCATCTGCCGCTGCTGCGTTTGGTTATCCGCGGCATAGGCACGGGGTTCGCGCACACCAGTAAATCCGCCAGTTTCACTCAGCTTTTTAACAACTACGCCGTCGTGCAGACACAGCGAAATCCTGCGGCCAGAGTAAAATTTACTATGCCGGTCAAGCAGATTGGCCGCGCCTCTGCGGACAAGGAAGCGCTGGCCAGACAGCAGGTCAATCTCGGGCTGATCTGGAAAATCTGGCAGGCGCTACACCTTGCCGAACCCGCCGCCGTCAACAATGTCCTGTCTTATATCAACAAATGGTCGCTGGCGCTGGAAGAACCGCGGGAAAAAACCTTCGCCGAAAAAGTCGCGCTGGAAAAAAAACTGCAGGAAACCGCAGACGAGGACACCAGAAAAAATCTGGAAAAAGACTTGGCGCAGAACAACAGGATCATCGGCGCGCTGGCGCAGAAAAAACAGCAGTACGCGGTTATTATGCAGGAGTTTGAGCGGCTGAATAATGAGCAGAAATTCATAACCGCGCTGATCCTCGCCGGCGCGCTGGGTAAAAATGACCGGGATTTTGCCGCCCTCGCGCTTAAGCTGCTGCTCGTAAGATACAGCGGGGAGGAGAGCGTGTCCTCGCGCCTGAATTTTCTCAAAGAAGACATCAGCGTCGATGTCCTGACCTATCCGCAGTTTACTTATTTGCTCAATCTGTTAGACACTCTGTATTTTACTTTGCGGCAAGACGCCAAAATTCAGGCGGCGCTGGCTACAGACACTGTTTTGCAAAAAATACTACAGCCTTATCTTGTCACCAAGAAAAAACAGGTCACCGGCGACGCGCTGGATTCGGCGGCCAAAAAAATGGCCGAATACGCCGCGCTGCAAGCAGAGCGCGCCAAATGGCAGGGCACGTTGGATAAGCTGGAAAACAAGAGCGGCGCTTATTTTCACCAGCTGGAGATCCAAACCTCCAAAGCATTTATCGACGCTTATTACGGAGATATGGGCGGCATCTGTCTCTCCGCCCAGCCGCAGCTGATCTTGAAGCCTGCTTTTTTCGTGCAGCGGCTGGTTGACCACACGGATCAAGAAATAATCGGCATAGCTGCGCTTTATCTGTCCTCGCAGGGGTTCTCCTCCAGCCAGACACAGGCGCAGCATTTCTGGCAGGCGTTTGCTTTTAATCCCTTAAAATCTTTTCTGGAGCATTGCACCCTCGAACAGCAGCTGTATCTGTATTTGCAATACCGAC
>JAITIS010000053.1 GCA_031279305.1 Candidatus Margulisiibacteriota bacterium
CGACATTCCGCGGACTGCGGAGCAGTTTTATCCGCCCGCCGAACAGCCGCTCAAGTTCCTCCGCCGAACCGTCCGTGCTGGCATTGTCGATCACGATGATTTCATAGGACAGATCCGGCGGATTTTTGAGGACAGCGGCGACAGCCCGGCAGACCAGCGTTTTAACATTCCAGTTGACGATAATGACGGAGAGCCGCATAAAATCAGGACTGGCCGGACTTTTGGAGTATTTGCGGCAGTTTGAGCTTGATCTGCTCTAGATCGTAGGGTTTGGCGATGAAGTCCACCGCTCCAGCTTCCGCGGCGCGGGCGATATTGGCGTCGTCGGACATAGCGCTAACAATGATCACTGGACAACGGCCTTTTAATTCACGGCAAAGCTCCAGACCGCTCAAGCCCGGCATTATCAGATCGGAGATAACCAGATCTACCCGCGCCGGATCAGCGTTAAAAAAATCCAGCGCCTCCTGCCCGCTGCCGGCGCCATAAACTGTGTAGCCCAGAGATTTGAGGAAAAAACTGATGAGTTTGAGAATATTCGGCTCGTCATCAGCCACCAGAATATTTGCCATAAAAAGATTGTAATATATAATGTAGAAAAAAATAAGGGGCGCGTGATGAAAAAAATAATTATTCTAATCTGTCTGGTCTGTCTGGCCGCGGTACTGCTGGCCGCAGAAAATTCGGAGCGCAGAGCGCTCATCACTTACGGCGAAGGATTATCCGAAGCAGCGCCGGACACGGTGGTCATCAATCTTGGCGTGCAGCGCGAGGGGCTGACCGCCGAGGACGCGCAGGGCGCTCTGCGCAAGGCGCTGGGCAACGTGCTGGAAGCGCTGAAGCCGCTTGACATACCCGATGACAGCGTTAAGACCGACGGTTATTCCCTGTACCCGGTGTACAAACAGCGCAAAGACGCCAGCGGCGGCAATTACGAGACCGAGGAGATTGACCGCTACCGCACCTATATACGCCTGAGCATTGAAATACACCAGATACCGCAGGTTGGCAAAATAGCCGATACAGCTATCAAAGCCGGCGTCAACCGCGTGGAAAATATTTCTTTCACGCTGAAAGACAAAGCGGCCGCCAAAAAAGCCGCCATCGAGGCCGCTGTGGCCAACGCGCAGGACAAAGCCAAACTGCTGGCCGAAAAATTTAATATCAAGCTGCTGACGCCGTTTAGCATAGTGGAGGAAAACATCTCCTACGGACAGCAGCTGTACCGCAATACCTCGATGATAATGGCCGATGCCAAATCCGCCGGGTTCAATCTGCCGGAAGGCAAAATACAAGTCACCTCGCGGGTAAACGTCAGCTACGAAATAGAGCCTTTTGCCGCGGCGGCTACCCTGCCGATACAGGTGTCGACAAACACGCAGGAGCTGATCGAGAGCGCCCCAGCCTTCGCTTATTAGGAAAAAGCCTATTTCGTTCTGGCAAGAATGCCGCTTTTTAAGCGAGCGGCTTTGTTCCGGTGAAACACGCCTTTGGACACGGCGGAATCCACGCGCGAGATGTAGGTCTTTACCAGCGCGTCTTTATTGTCAGCTTTAGCCCGCAAGGCGTCCTCAGCGGCTTTGCGCAGGGTTTTCACCTCGGAGCGCACACTTTTATTTTTTAACGCGTCCCGTCGGGCGGTTTTAATTCTTTTTTTTGCGGACTTGATATTGGCCATTCTTGCTCCTTCTTGCCGGACAATAAAGCGGCCGGTATAATACCACAGCATTTTTAGCCAGACAACCGAAATTTCCCAAAAATTCTAGCGTGCGGAAATTTCAAGGAGTAATATGTCTGTACTGGACTGGTTCAGCAAACAAAAAGAAAGCAACGCCGGCCGGCGGGCCGGCCGGCTGGACATACCCGGCGATCTCTGGGTCAAATGCCCGTCTTGCGCCGCGGTGTTGTATAAAAAAGATCTGGAGGAAAACCACAAAGTCTGCCAGAACTGCGGGCATCATTTCCGCCTGACTTTTGAAGAGCGGCTTTCTCTGACCGCGGATGCCGGGTCTTTCCGGGAGTTCGCCGCGGAATTAAGCGCGGTGGATTTTCTGGATTTTGAGGACACCAAAACCTACAAAAAACGGCTGGAAGAAAATCAGCGCAAAACCGGCCGTCGGGATGCTTTTGTCTGCGGCGAGGCGGCCATTCACGGGTATCCGGCGGTGCTCGGCATAATGGATTTTAGTTTTTTGGGCGGCAGTATGGGATCGGTGCTCGGCGAGAAATTTGTCCGCGCGGCGGAAAGAGCGCTGGAGAAAAAACTGCCGTTAGTGGTATTCACGGCTTCCGGCGGCGCCCGGATGCAGGAAGGGCTGGCCTCGCTGATGCAGATGGCCAAAACCGCCGCGGCTGTCGCCAGACTGCAGGACAGCGCCCTGCCCTATATAGTGGCGCTGACCGATCCAACCACAGGAGGCACGACCGCCAGTTTTGCGATGTTAGGCGACATTCATCTGGCCGAAAAAGGCGCGTTAATCGCTTTTGCCGGGCCGCGCGTTATCGAACAAACTATTCGTCAAAAACTGCCCAAAGGTTTTCAGAGCGCGGAATTTCTGGAGGAACACGGTTTCGTCGACGCGGTGTTAGACCGACAAGAAATAAAAAATCATCTGGCTAAAATATTAAAGCATTTTGTCCAGCCGGCGGAGCAGCGCTAATATGGCCGAAAAGAAAAAAATACCGCTGGAGTTTGAAAAGCCCATTACCGAGCTTTACGACAAGATCGCCGAGTTAGAAACTCTGTCCCGGGAACAAAATATCGATATGACCAGCGAGATCAATGCGATGAAAAACCGCGCGCTGGAACTGGAAACTAAGATATTTCAAAATCTCCTGCCTATGCAGATCGTGCAAATCTCCCGGCATCAGCTGCGTCCCGGCACGCTGGATTATATTCAGCTGCTTTTCACGGATTTTGTCGAGCTGAAAGGCGACCGTGTTTTTGCCGACGATCCGGCCATCATCGGCGGATTTGCTTTTTATCAGGGGCAAAATGTGGCGGTCATCGGCCACCAAAAAGGCCACGACACCAAAGAAAATATCCGCCGTAATTTCGGTATGCCCAATCCCGAAGGTTACCGCAAAGCCCTGCGCATTATGCGTCTGGCCGCCAAATTTGGTTTTCCGGTCATCACTTTGGTCGACACGCCCGGCGCTTATCCGGGGCTGGGCGCGGAGGAGCGCGGACAAGCCGAAGCCATAGCTAGAAATCTGCAGGAAATGTCACGGCTGCCGGTGCCGGCGCTCTCGATAGTCACTGGCGAGGGCGGTAGCGGCGGGGCGCTGGGCATTGCCGTGGCCGATAAAGTCCTAATGTTAGAGTACGCCGTTTATTCGGTCATCTCGCCGGAAGCCTGCGGCTCGATACTCTGGCGCGATGCCGCGCAGAGCGAGGCCGCGGCGCAGGCGCTTAAGCTGACCGCTCCAGACCTGCTAAAGCTGAAGTTGATCGACGGCATCATACCGGAGCCGCGGGGCGGCGCGCACAATAATCACGAGACTGCCGCGCAAAATATCGGGCAGGCCATAGACGTATTCCTGCGGGAATACTCCCGCCAAAATACTGACGAAATCCTCGCCAAAAGATATAATAAATTTCGGAATATGGGTTTCTTCAAGTAAAATGCTTTTGCAGTTGCAAACAGCATTTTCATTTGGCCGAAGTGGCGGAATTGGCAGAAGTCCAAGATTCCTAATCTTGTATTTTTTTTAGCTGGTATCTAAATTATAATAGATACCCAACAAAAAGTCAATAATAAAAACTCAAACATTTTTAGAAAAAAATTTAAAATTAGAATCTTGCCAGCCCCTGTATTCATACGGATCGGCGAGGTATTCGTGTATTTTTTGTGCTTCATTAGCAAGTGAAATTTCATCCGCATGTCTGTAATATTGGGTCATATTGGGTGTCGCGTGTCCCATGAGTTTACGAACAATACTGTCTGGCATTGTTTCTAACATTCGAGTATTGAATGTATGCCTTAGCCAATACGGACTAATTTCAGATTTATCTATACCAGCACGTTTTAAGCCATCTCGAAAATGTCTGCTTAAAACACAACCGTCAATTGGAATATTATTTTTTTGAGTAAAGATAAAACTTTCTAGAGCTGGACTAGACAGCTCTTTCAAGTGTTCAATTTCTCCGGCTGTAAATTCGGTAACGATAGCTGGTTTGCTCATTCCGGTTTTTGTGCCTTTTAACTGTGCTCTTTTGCCGCTCTCTATCGCTTTAGTGATCGGGAAAAATCGCAGGTCAAGCCGCCAATCTTTCCACTGGAGTGCGCGCAGCTCCCCAGGCCTCAAGCCAGTATCTTTAAGGATTAAAAATGCACAAATGTATTTTTGGGAGCCCCAGATTTCAAGCAGGTCTGCGCGGTTTTGTGGAAAAAGTTTTTGCATTTCATCGTGTGACAGTATACCGCGCTGATTTGCTGGTTTACTGGAAAATCTAAAAACTTTTTTTACCGGATTATCAGAAACAATATCCTCTTCAACAAGATAATTGAATATTGTTGACAAACAACCAAGTATCCCGTTTCTTGTTGTTCCGGCCAGATCATTCCCATTGAGCGAGGTGGCATCGATTAATTTTTGGTCGATTATTTTTGGTGTGATATTTTCTAACGATAGACTGCCAAATAAAGGGATAATGTAGTTTTTAACAACACTTCTGTTTCTGCGTAAAACTTCATCACAAATGTCACGGCCTTTTTTCTTGCGTTTTGCGCGCCAGTATCCATCAGAAACGAATAAATTTTCTGCATAATCTTTTAATGTTTTTTCCAAAACCATAACCGCATACTCCGTAACTTTATTTGTGTTTACCACTATCATTAATATATCGTAAGTTAATTTAAAGTGTTGCAATAATCTTAAATAATTATAAATAATTGACAATATAATTCGTAAATTGCTAATATAGTCAAATGGAAAAAGTAACTAAAACTATCAGAGTGCTAAAAGATAATTGGAAAATAATTGAGAGCATAGCTCAAGAGAACCATCGAACAATTGGCGGTGAAGTAGATTATATACTTGCAAAGTACATACAAAAATATAATGCAAGAAAAAATAAACTATAAATACTTTCCTAAAATAATCCTAAGCCACTTCGCGCCGCCGCGGCGCAAATACTCCGTCCATTGCCCGACAGTTACGCGCAAGT
>JAITIS010000056.1 GCA_031279305.1 Candidatus Margulisiibacteriota bacterium
AATCCAAGGCGGCCAGCAGATTAGCAATATCCTGCTCGCGCGCCGCGTCCAGATAGGCCAGATTTTTTTGCGCCTCCCGCAAAGCCTTTGCGGCGGCGGCTTGATTGGCTTGGAGCGTCTCGGTGATTTTATTTAAGCCTTTTTGTTTTTCGGCCAGCAGGCTCTGGGCTTTTTGCAGATCAGCGGCGCTGGAGATATTGAGACTGCCCAGCTCATTCAATCCCAGCGCGGCAATTTCTTTGTTTAAGTCAAAAGCCTCCGCCTGTTTGCGCGCGGCGTTTAACAGCAGCTCATTCTCTTTTTGTATTCTGGCGGCTTCCGCTCCGGCTTTGGGCGGCGCGACCCGCAAAGCGTTCTGCGCCGCCGCGGGATTTATTTGCAGATCGCCGGCCAGCTTATTGAGATCGAGCGGTTTTTTCTCCGGAGTTTTTTTGCTTTTTTGCGGCAGAGCGCCGGAAGTTTTACGCGGCGCGCCGAGCAGAATATTCTCAATAGTCAGGCTCTCAATCGCGACGCGTTTGTAAAGCAGCTGTTCGGGATCCAGCCCCAGATTTAACTGGCCGATCTCGAAAAGATTGGCAAATGGCGCGTTTTTGTTGGCAACCGCCAGCCGCTTGAGGCGCAGACGTCCGGTGAGGAAATTCAAAGAAAAGCCGGCAATCTCCGTTTTCGCGCCAAAAGCCGCGCTCCCGGCCTTTTCTAAACCCAGTTTAAACAGCGGGTTGGCGCCCAAAATCACCAGCAGGAGCAGCAGCGCCGCGGGGATAAGTTTTTTGAGATTTATCATTGCGCTTTCCTGCTAAACAAACTGCGCGGGTCGAAAATCTTTAGCCCGGCGGTCAGCCCGGACACTAGCTTGTTCTGCAAAAATCCCGTGACTTTGGCTTGCAGTTTGCTGCCGCGGTATTTGAGCGTCAGGGTTTTGCACAAAAAAACCGCGGGCCCGGTCAAAATAATTCCGAGCAGCGTGTTGCCCATCACGATGCTGTTGTTAAAGCCGGTGAACGGCAAAAAGGGCAGATTGTAAAAAAAAGTCCACAGACCTTGCAAAAAACCCGCGCGCAGGGCGGCTAGGCCGAGACTGTGCGCCAGCGGGTCGAGGAGAAAGCCCAGCGCGCCGAAAACGAGCGCGCCAAGCAGGGCGAGCTGCCGTTGATTTTTGAGACTGAAAATCAACGCGCAGACAAGGAGGCTGTTGATGCTCAAAGGCAGGAGGCCTAAAAACATTCCCAGCACCAGACCGGCGGCTAGGCAGCGAATCCGCTCGCCGCCCAGCGCGTCATTCAGTTTTTTGAGCTGATTGAAAATATTAAAATTCATTTATTTGATCATAACATAAAGCGTAAAAATTTGTTAAGCTCCCCCGGCTGCCTAATAGTCCCTATCCTCGCTGGCTGTGCGCATTTTCGCGCGGCGAGAAACGCCTATTTTTTGCCGGCCTTTTCCATATATTTTACAAAACGCTGGAATAAATAACCCGCATCGTGCGGGCCGGGCGAGGCCTCAGGGTGATACTGCACGCAGAACACCGGCTTGGTTTTATGCGCCAACCCCTCAACAGTCTGATCGTTGAGATTGAGATGGGTGATGTCCACCGGCAGCGCTTTCAGGCTTCCCGGATCGACCGCAAAGCCGTGATTTTGCGCGGTAATTTCAACTTTGCCCGTGGTCAGATCCAGCACCGGCTGGTTGCCGCCGCGGTGGCCGTATTTGAGCTTGAAAGTCTGGGCGCCGAGGGCGAGGGCGATGATCTGGTGGCCGAGGCAGATACCGAAAACCGGCGCGCCGCTGGCAATGAGCTTGCGGGTGTTTTCAATAGCATAAGTCACCGCCGCGGGATCGCCGGGGCCGTTGGAGAGAAAAATCCCGTCCGGTTTTAAGGCCAGCGTCTCTTCCGCCGGGGTTGCCGCCGGCACCACGGTTACTCCGCAGCCAGCGGCGGTTAGGAGCCGTAAAATACTTTGTTTACAGCCGAAATCGTAGGCGACGACTTGATATTTTTGTTTTGCGGAGTACACGTAAGCCTTTTTGGCTGTGACTTTGCCGGCCAAGTCTAACCCTGTCATCTGCGGCGCGGCTCGCGCTTTGGCTAACAGCGACTTTTTGTCGAAGTCTAGGCTGGAGATGATGCCGCGCATCGCGCCATTGTCGCGGATATGACGCGTCAGACGGCGGGTGTCCACTCCCTCAATGCCGGGGATTTTGTGCTTGAGCAAAAATTTTTCCAGCGGAAATTCCGCGCGCCAGTTCTCGGGCTGCCGGCTGTACTCGCGCACGACAAAGCCGCGCAGTTTGGGCGCGGCGGATTCCATATCCGCGGAGTTGGCTCCGTAATTGCCGATCATCGGCGCGGTCATCGTGACGATCTGCCCGGCATAAGACGGGTCGGTGATGATCTCCTGATAGCCGGTCAGCGCGGTATTGAAACAACTCTCTCCGGTGGCCTCGCCTTCATAGCCGAAGCCAAAGCCGTCGAACCGGGAGCCGTCTTCTAATAATAACACCGCGGGATTTTTCATAGCTTTTTGAGGAGCACGCCTTCTGCGGACGTGTACTTGATCCGGCCGCCGACTATGGTCAGCGCCGGCCAGCCGCTTAAGCGCCAGCCGTCAAACGGCGTGTTTTTGCCCTTGGAGTAAAACTTGGTTTTGTCGACCTTTTTCTCGGCGTCTGGGTCGATGACGGTGACATCCGCGGGCGCGCCGATTTTTAGCGTGCCTTTGTTTAAGCCGAATATTTTCGCCGGATTGACGCTCATCAGCTCGATGAGCCGGTCTAGGGAGATGATGTTTTTTTTGACCAGATGGGTGTAGAGCAGGGGCAGGGCGGTTTCCAGCCCCGCGATGCCGAAGGCCGCCAGATTGAATTCCACGCGCTTGTTGTCCAGCGTGTGCGGCGCGTGGTCGGTGGCGATGATGTCGATCGTGCCGTCTTTCAGCGCGTCGATGAGCGCCAGCCGGTCCTGCTCCTGCCGCAGGGGAGGATTCATTTTGGCGCTGGTGTTGTAGGCGCCGACCGCCTCTTCGGTGAGCAGCAGATAATGCGGCGCGGTTTCGCAGGTGACGGGCGCTTTTTGTTTTTTGGCCCGCCGGATCAGCTCCAGGCTTTCTTGGGTGGAGATGTGCGCCAGATGCAGGCGGCCAAAGTTTTTAGCCAGCTCGATATCGCGGGCGACCATAATGGTTTCCGCGGCGCGCGGCAGGCCGGGCAGCCCCAGCTTGGTCGAGAGAAATCCTTCATTCATCGAGCCGCCGTTGGCCAGAGATTTGTCCTCGCAGTGCGAGATGACAATCGCGCCGAACATGCTGGCGTACTCCAGCGCGCGCCTCAGCACCAGCGCGCTGGCGATCGTCTGCCCGTCGTCTGAAAAAGCCGCCGCGCCGAATCTCTGCATCTCGCCGATCTGGGTAATATGCTCGCCTTTTAGCCCCAGCGTGCAGGCGCCGATAGGCAGGACGTTGACTATGCCGCTGCGCTCGGCCACTTCTTTGATGTGCTTGATAATGCTGACGTCGTCGGCGACAGGATCGGTGTTGGCCATACAGGCGATGCTGGTAAACCCGCCGGCCACCGCGGCTTTAGAGCCGGTCTTGATCGTCTCTTTTTCTTCCTGTCCCGGCTCGCGCAGATGAGTGTGCATATCGATCAGCCCCGGCGCCACGTATTTGCCCCGCAGATCGCGGACTTCCGCCCCCGGCGCCGTGATTTTTTCTTTGAGGCCGGCAATCCATCCGTCTTCGATCAGCAGGTCCAGCTTGGCGTGGATATTCTGCGCGGGATCGACCACCGTGCCGTTTTTTAATAATAATTTAGGCATTTTTCGCTCTCCCGATTAAAAGCGTAAGCACGGCCATCCGCACCGCGATGCCGTTGACGACCTGCTCCAAAATGACATTTTGGCCGCCGTCCGCGATGCCGGATGAGATTTCCACGCTGCGGTTAAGCGGACCGGGATGCAGGACGAGCAGCCGAGGCTTGGCGCGCGCCAGCCGTTTTTCGTTGATGCCAAAAAGCCGGTGATACTCGCGTTTAGACGGGATAAAATTCTGGTCAGCCTGGCGCTCGTGCTGCATTCTGAGCACGTTCACAAAATCCGCGTCGCTTAACGCGCGGTCTAGGTCGTGCTCGACCCGCACGCCGAAATCCTCGATGCCTTTGGGGATCAGCGTGGCCGGCCCGGAAACCGTGACAGACGCGCCCAGCTTGAGCAGCCCCCAGATATTGGAGCGCGCCACCCGGCTGTGGGCGATGTCGCCGACGATCACAATTTTTTTCTTTTTTAACGAACCTTTGTACTGCTGCATAGTCATAATATCGAGCAGGGCCTGCGTGGGGTGTTCGTTAAATCCATCGCCGGCGTTGATGACGGCCATCTTGGTGTTGTCCGCCGCGAGCCGCGGGGCGCCGCCGTGCGTATGGCGGATAATCACCGCCGAAAAACCCAGCACTTCCAGATTGCGGATGGTGTCGATGAGCGTCTCGCCTTTTTGTATGCTGGAGCCGGACACGCTGATATTGTTGACCCGCGCGCCGAGGCGTCCCGCCGCGACATTAAAAGAAGTCAGCGTGCGGGTGGACGGCTCATAAAACAGGGTGAGAATATGCCGGTCGGCCAGAACTTTTTTGATCCGGCCCAAACTGCCAAATTGTTTTTTATAAGAAAAAGCTCTGGCGAGGATCAGGCCGAGCTGGACGGCGCTGAGGTCTTTGAGTCCCAGCAGATCTTTCATTGCCGGCGTGCTAATCGCGCACCTCTTTTTTTAAGTTAAACTTGCCGATTATAAAAAATAATAGACTTCTTGGCAACAAGCCGCCGGATAAATTATAATCCTAGTTCTTATGCAAAAAGCCGCTTGGGGGAAATATATCTTGGGGCTGGCGGTTTTCGGCGGACTACTGGCCGCAATCTCGCTCTGGACGGCGGCGCAGATGCAGGAAATGCAGACCGAGCTGCGCGAGGATCAGATCGGCGTGCTGTCCGGCGATAAAGCCAAGCCCGGACGGGAAACGGTGGCGTATTACTGGGACCCGGAGCTTTTGGTCGCCCAGCAGATAGACCGGGTTTTGCGGCTGAATCGCCCGGAGGCCGCCCGGCCGATTTTGGAGAGCATAGAGCAGAATATTCCCTACAACCGCAACAAGCCCGCCGCTTATTTTTATCTGGCGGAGGCCTGCGCCGCGCAGGGCGACAAAGATAAAGCCAAGGAGCTTTATCTGGCGGCGCTGAATAATTTTAACAACCGCAATATCTCGATTTATCCGTCCGCGCAGAATATCCGGGAAGACACGCCCGCCTACGCGGTTTCCCTGCAGGAAGAAGCGCTGCTTAGGCTTTATTTTTTGACCGGAGAAACAGAATATCTGGATCGCCTCTTGAATGGCGGCGCCCTTTTCGGCCCGGAAAACAAACCGGGATTTCTCTATGCCGATCTGGCCGCGGCCAATCTGGCGGCGGGCGTCCGGGTGACCGCCCAGGCTTTTCTGGCGCATTTGACCGCCGCGGAAAATTATCTGCGCCGCTATATCCAGCTTATTC
Organism: Candidatus Margulisiibacteriota bacterium; assembly: GCA_031279305.1. Classification (GTDB taxonomy): domain Bacteria; phylum Margulisbacteria; class Termititenacia; order Termititenacales; family Termititenacaceae; genus JAISQA01. Next base: position 5,537 of record JAITIS010000056.1, read on the forward strand.
AGGCCGAGGATTTGCTGGCTGCCGGGCAGCTGGTTTCCGGCGGGGCGGGGCGCGCCCTAGCCGCCGATACCGCGCAGATTAAATCTTTGAAATACCAAGAGACGCTGACCCTGACCCTGGAGGAAATCCGCAAAGACAAGAATGCATATCTGTATGTCTTCCTCTATAATGAAGCGGACTTGCGCTTCACCCTGCGCGGCGATCTGGATGACCGGCTGACGATTGAGCGAATACAGAGGGGCAAATGAAAAGCCAAAAATTTTTACTGCTTGTTTTATGTCTTATGTCTGCCGCCACCGCCGCTTGGAATGGCAACCGCTGGAGCGACGAGAAATATAATTTCACGTTCGAGATCCCCGGCTCTTGGCAGATCGACCCGGACAGCAAGCGGCGCGTGTACGCCAACCGCGGCGACGGCGTCACGGAGTTTTATGTCGAGGTCGTCCCGGCCAAACAGCGGGACGCGGAAATCGTCGCCAAAGAAAATCTGAAGGCTTATGACAGCTGGCGGTATATCGCCGGGCGCCACTTAAACGGCGGCGAGCGGCGCGGCGCGGAAACCGCCTTTGGCGTGATGTTCAGCCGGTCAATGCTGCAACGAGCCACCGCGCGCGCGGTGCTCATCCTCGCGCAGGAAGGCTATTACGTAAAAGGCGATAACGCCATAATCGTCACGCTGATCACGGACTCGGACGCTTGGTCTGCCGCCAAAAAAGAGCTGCTTGCGATCTGGAATTCATTTAGGGCGCAGTAGGCGCAATGCCGCGAAAATTATTTTTGGGGGTTCTTTTGGTTTTGTCCCTGTCCGCGGCGGACGTCGATCTGGCCGGGCACCAAGCCGGACAGGCAATGCTCAATGATATTGTTTACGGGCCGGACGGCCGGATTTACAAGACGATTTACCGGTATTACGATCAGCATAATCCCGAAATTTTTGTGTCCACCGCCCGGGAGAAAATCGCCGCGGGCGCGACAGAAGGCTTTTATTATGAGGCGCTGGCGCTGGATGCCGTCAATAAGCTTGATGCGGCGGAGGCAGGCCGCCTGTATCAAGAAGCCCTGCGGCGCGCGCCGACAGACGATATGATCCAGAATAACAGCGCGGTTTTTTATCTGGTGGCCTTGAGTGATTTTACGAAAGCGGAGGCGCTTTTCCGGCGGGCCTATGCCCGGCCTTTTTTGCCGGGATTCAAGATAGATTATTTTGAAAATCTGCTCGCGGCTTATCTCGCGCGGCAAAAATACCGGGAAGCGATAGCGTGGCTGGATGATTATCTGTCCCAGCTGGCCTCTGCCAAACAGTGCGCCGCGGCGCTCAAAAACAGTCTAGCGGGACAGGCTTACGGCGCCCTAGCCGCCAGTCTCCCGAATATGGATCAGGCCTCGCGGGATAGACTGCTGGCGCTTTCTCAAAAATGGGCCAAAAAATTCCCGGACAGCGCCTATTTGCAGATGTATTACGGCCTGTGTCTACACGAAACCGCCCCGCAAAAAAACCGCAAAAAATACCGGGAGCGGCTGACTAGGGCCTATCAGCTGGACCCGTCCGACCAGCAGATCCAGAATAATTACGCGGCCTGCTTGGTGGACAATGCGGAATATGCCGAGGCCATCCGGATTTTGCAAAAGGCGCACGCCGAATTTCCGCAATATTTTTATCCGCCTTATAATCTGGGCTACATTTATTTTATCCAGCGGGATTATGCCGAAGCGGAAAAATGGTACCTGCTGGCCTGCGGTCTCGACCCGCAGAATGAGCAGGCGCTGGCCGAATTGCTTAATTTGTATGAAAGCTGGAGCCGGGATCTGTATGACCGCCGGCAATACGCGGACGGGCTGGCTGCCGCGCGGAAAATGACCGCGCTGGCTCCGAGAGATTTCGCGGGTTATTTTTACGAAGCCTGTTTTTATGCGGCGCTGGGCGCGCGGGATGCCGCGCTGGACAGCCTGGAAAAAGCCATAACTCTTGCGCCAGACAAAGCGAAAAAGCTGGCCGCCGAGGAGACGGATTTTGTGCCTTTGCGCGGCGATCCGCGTTTTCAGGAATTGTTAAAATAAATTTTCCCCTGCGGCAAAAATATTTTATGCGCAATATTCCCAGAAAATGCCAACTGGCATAAAAAGTGCGCCTTGGGTTTTTGGCAGAACGCAATTTGTGCCAAAGAGGAGGTGAGTTTATGAAAAGTTACAATAATGTGACCCTGATCGGCCGGGCGGTGAAAACGCCGGAGGTCAAAGATACCGGCAGCGCCAATTCCCGCGCTGGTTTTGTGCTGGCTGTCGGACGACCGTACAAAGATGCGGACGGCAAAAGGCCAACGGATTTTTTACCAGTCGTGGCCTGGGGCAAACTTGCCGAAATCTGCGGCGAATACATCAGCAAGGGCTGTCTGATGCTGGTCAGCGGGCGCATTCAGTCGCGCTCCTACGCGCTAAACGCGGAGACCAAATGGATCACCGAGATTATCGCGGAGAGCGTGAATATTCTGGAATACGGCAAAGCAAAAACCGAGGAGGTGGAAAGAAAAGCGGCTTAAACCGCTTGTGCTTTCGGCTGCGGGCGGCCTCAAATGGCCGCCCGGTTTTGTGTTAAAATTTTCCCCTTATGAGATACACCAAAGATTATGCTGTGATCGTCGTCGGCGCCGGGCACGCCGGGCTGGAAGCGGCTCTGGCCTGCGCCCGGCTGGGGCTGTCCACGTTGCTTTTAACTATGAATTTGGACACGATCGGCAAAATGTCCTGCAATCCCGCGATTGGCGGGCCGGGTAAATCCCAACTCGTCCGCGAGCTGGACGCGCTGGGCGGCGAAATGGCGCGCGCCGCGGACGCCACTTTTTTGCAGTTAAAAATGCTCAATCTCTCCAAAGGCCCCGCGGTGCATTCTCTGCGCGCGCAGTCCGATCGCGCGGAATACACGCGCTATATGAAGCGGTTGGCGGAAAATACGCCCAATCTGGAGATAAAACAGGCCGAGGTTACGGCTTTGATTTTGGACGGGAAAAATTTTCAAGGCGCGCGCACTAAAATGGGTTTTGAGTATTACGCGCGCGCGGCGGTGCTTGCGACCGGCACTTTTTTGCGCGGCGAGATCTATATCGGTTTGGCAAAAACTCCGGCCGGGCGGGCGGGGGAATTCCCCGCCAGCGAGCTGACCGGCTCGCTGAATGCCTGCGGCATCCGCACCGGCCGCTTGAAAACCGGCACCACGCCGCGCATAGACCGGCGGACGATTGATTTCAGCCGGCTGCGGGAAGAGCCGGGCTTGGAAAAAAAACATTTTTTTTCTTTTGAGACGGATAATTCCATCCGTCCGCAGCAGCCCTGTTATCTGGCGCGCACCAACCGCCAAACCAGCGGGATTATTCTGGCCAATCTCGACCGCTCGCCGCTGTATCAGGGAATGATCGGCGCGGCCGGCCCGCGCTACTGCCCCTCTATCGAGGATAAGATCGTGCGTTTCGCGGATAAAGACAGCCATCATCTTTTTCTGGAGCCGGAAGGCGCGGACACCAACGAGATGTATGTGCAGGGCTTTTCTTCCTCGCTGCCCTGCGATGTGCAGCTGGCGGCGCTGCGCACTATTCCGGGGCTGGAAAAAGTCGAGATAATGCGGCCGGCCTACGCCATAGCCTATGATTTTGTTTTTCCCGAACAGCTGGAGCGCACCCTGCGGCTCAAGGATTTTAGCGGCCTCTATCTGGCGGGGCAGATTAACGGCACCTCAGGCTATGAAGAGGCCGCGGCGCAAGGGCTGATCGCCGGGGTAAACGCCGCGCGTTTCGTGCGGGGGCAGGAGCCGTTTGCCCTGTCGCGCGAGGAAAGCTACACCGGCGCGCTCATCGACGACCTTATCACCAAAGAAATCCGCGAACCGTACCGGATGCTAACCTCGCGTTCGGAATACCGCCTGTTTTTGCGGCAGGACAACGCCGAAGACCGGCTCTTAGCCAAAGGCCGGGAATTGGGGCTTATCTCCGCCGCGCGCTGGGCGCGCTATGTGCAAAGCCGGCAAAAAATCGACGCGGAAAAACAAAGCCTAAAAAATTTTAAGACCGGCGGCGTGACAGCGCATGAACTGCTGAAGCGTCCGCGGGTAAATTTGCGGGACATTGAAAATTACGTTTCGGCGCTGACGCCGCTGGAGACGGAAAAGCTGGAGATCGAAATAAAATATTCTGGCTATCTGGATGATCTGCAGGAGCAAATCCGGCGGGCCAAAGCCGCGGAAAAGAAAAAACTCTCCCCGGCGCTGGACTATTTGTCTCTCGCCGGACTGCGCCAAGAAGCGCGCGAAAAACTGCAAAAGATCCGTCCGGATACGGTTGGTCAAGCCTCGCGCATTGCCGGGGTCAATCCGGCGGACATCGCTGTGCTGCTGGTCTATCTGGAAAAAACAGCCAGAGAAAACAAATGTTAGAAATTTACGAAAAACTTTTTACGCTGCAGACCGCTTACAACGCGCACACCAATATCACGCGCCTTTCCTCGCGGGAGGATTTTTATCTGAAACACATCGAGGATTCCCTGGCCCTGCTGCCGTTTCTCGCTGCCAAGCAAAATGTCCGGCTGATCGATATAGGCTCCGGCGCGGGCTATCCGGGACTGCCGCTGGCGATAGAACGGCCGGACTTGCGGGTTACGCTCAATGACGCGACGTTAAAAAAGATTAAATATTTACAGTCGGTTATGCAGGAGCTGCCTTTGCCCAACGCGCAGGCGGCGTGGGGGCGGGTGGATGCGCTCGCGCGGACGCCGGAGCATCGCGCGCGTTACGCCTTCGTCACGGCGCGGGCTGTTGCGGAAACCCGGGAGCTGATACAATTGGCCGCGCCGTTTTTGCAGTCCGGCGGACGGGCGCTCTTTATGAAAGCAAAAAAAGCGGACGCGGAGGTTTCCGCCGCCAGACGCGCCGCGGCGAGAAACAAAATGTCCCTGCTGGCGGTGTCTAAATACAAACTGGCGGGGATGGACAGAGCGATAGTCGTTTACATTAAACAATGACCGCGAAGTAAATATTTTGCTGGAGCTGCGTAATCGCGGCGCGCGCAAAAGCCAAGATATTCACAGCGCCGTTTTATTATTAAGAAAGAGGGCTTATGGCCGCAATAGAAATAATTGCCGGGAACGAGCCGCCGCAAAATGCAATGGGCACAAGGCCCGTCAACCGGCTGTTGCTCTCTATGGCGATCCCGATGATGTTTGCGATGCTGGTGCAGTCGCTGTACAACATTGTAGACCGGATTTTTGTCGCCCGCTTGGGCGAGACGGCGCTGGCGGCGGTGTCCCTGACTTTTCCCCTGCAAATGCTGCTGCTGCATATCAGCGTCGGCACCGGCGTGGGCGTCAACGCCCTGCTGTCCAAAAGCCTCGGCGAGCGGAATTTCGCGCTCGTGCGCCGCTCCGCGCTGAATGGGCTTTTTTTGGGCGTTTTGACCAGCTTGGTTTTTGTTAGCGTCGCCTTCTGGGGCGTGGATTTTTATTTTCAGAACCAAAAAGTTTCCGGCGCGATACTAGCTTACGGCCGCGACTATCTGCGGCTGGTTTGTTTGTTTTCTTTCACGCTGGTCGGGCAGGTGCTGCTGGAGCGCCTGTTAATGTCTACCGGCAAAGTGGTGTGTCAGATGATTTCGCAGATTGCCGGCGCGCTGATCAATCTGGCGCTCGATCCGATTATGATTTTCGGTCTGTTCGGCTGCCCGCGGCTGGAAGTGGCCGGCGCGGCGGTGGCCACGGTCATTGGCGAGGCCGCCGCAATGCTTCTCGCCCTGTATTTTAATTTGCGTAAAAATAAAGAAATAGATTTTTCGCTCAAAGGCTTCCGTCCGGACTGGGCTGTGCTTGGCCGGATATATTCTGTCGGCATACCCTCGATCCTCCTCGGCGCGCTGGGTTCCGTAATGGTCTACGGGCTAAACCGCATTCTGTTGGGCACTGCGGCCTCGGCCTCGGCGGTGGCGGTCTTGGGCGTGTATTTTGGCCTGCAGAGTTTTATTTTTATGCCGGTTTTCGGCCTCAACAACGCGCTCATTCCGATCGTGGCTTTTAATTTCGGCGCGCGGCAGAAACGGCGCATTTGGCGCGCTATAGAGTTAAGCTGTCTTTACGCCGTGGGACTGATGACGCTCGGCCTGCTTATTTTTCAAATTTTCCCCGCGGAATTGCTACGGCTTTTCAATGCCACGCCGCAGATGCTGGCCGTGGGCGTGCCGGCCCTGCGCATTATCAGCGCGCATTATATTTTTGCGGCGCTGTGCATAGAGGCTATATCCGTGTTTCAGGCGCTGGGGCACGGGCTGGAGAGCCTGTGCGCCGCGGCTTTTCGCCAGCTGGCGCTGCTCCTGCCGGCGGCTTGGCTGCTTTCGCTTCTGCCGGATGCCAACGCGATCTGGTGGTCATTTCCCTTGGCTGAGATCGGATCGTTGATTATGGTGGCGGCGCTGATCCAGCGGGTTTACGCCAGACAGATCCGGCCTTTGCCGGATTAACGAGGCCTCTTAAATCCGCTATACTCTGGAGCGTGTTGACCGGCAATTTTTATCGCAAACCGACCAGCGTTTTAGCCCGCGCCCTGCTCGGCAAAATACTGATTTACCAAAAAGGCCGGCAGTTTTTGGCCGCGCGTATTGTCGAGACAGAAGCCTATCTTTTTCAAAATGATCCCGCCTGCCACGCGCGCGGGGGGCGGACGCGGCGCAATGCTCCGATGTTTGGCCCGCCGGGAAGGACATATGTGTATTTGATATACGGGATGCATTATTGTTTGAATGTTGTGAGCGGCGGGGAAGGCGTGGGAGAGGCGGTGCTGATTCGCGCGCTGGAGCCTGTGGCCGGACTGGATATTATGCGCAGGCGGCGCGCCGCGCGGTTGCCCGAGCAATTATGCAGCGGCCCCGGCAAATTGACCGCGGCCTTTGGCTTGAATAAAAAACACAATAATCTTGATTTAACCGCTGGCCCGCTGTATGTCTATTCTCAAAAAGACTTCCGCATAAAATTTGGCATAGATACGCCAAAAATTAAGCATTTAGAAATAGTTGCCGCCAGCCGTATTGGCATAACCCAAGGACAGGAATTGCCCCTGCGCTTCTATATCAAAGATAATCCTTGCGTATCGTTTCACGTGAAACATTAGGGTTTTTGCAATTTTCGCCCGCTAATTACGATATTTTATTATACCGATAAAATCAAGGAGAAATTATGACCTGTCTTTATCCCGGATATGCGCGGAACAACAACCGGACTTATGCGCCGCGCAATATTCAGAGCGCCCCGTCACTTCCGTCCCCGCTGAGTATAGACGACGCGCTGTCTGAGCTTCCAGAAGAAGAACGCGAGCGTCCGGCGTTAATTCTTGTCGACCCGCTAGGTGAAATTCCGCAAATCCATCCTGCCCCCGCGGTTCCGCCGCCGGTAAAATTTGTTCTGCCGGAGCCTGTCCTGCCTGAAATCCTGCGCGGGGGCGAACCGCCAACTCCAAACAACCCGCGGCATATCCGGTTAGCGCCGGCCGTGCCTCCGCTTCCCGCTCCAAATCCGGCAGACCCCAAAAGAGCTAAAGGCAACCCGCGGGGACGGCTGGAAGAAAATCGGCCGGTTTGGGAAGGGCCGGAGTGGATAGAGTAACCTGCCTGCGTGGAACATTACGATTCTCCGGCGAAAGCAACGGCAGCCAGCGGCAGATGATGTAAATGATGTTTATGTTCTTCCGGGATTGGGGGATGTTCTAAAATTTTCGGCGCCTGCCGCGGAATAGATTTGCTGACTAATCGCTTGTCTTGCTCCGGGAATCCGCCGCGCCTAAGACGCGCTCTGGTAGAATGCAATATGTCCATTGCCAGCATTGTCTCGCCGGTTTGCGGCCTGTCTAATAACCGATCGATAATATGACCCAGCTCCCGGTAAGAGTGCATTTTTCTGTGCATAACTTCCCCCATTAAGTTAGTCAGAGCGGCTGTTTTACGGAACGTGAATAAGTATAACAGATTTGAACTGGCCGAGGCAAGATATTGCAAATTATCCGGCCAGCCCCTGCAAGGCCTCTCCAGACAACGAATATCTATCCCAATCCCGCAAATGCACGGCGCCAAGTTTTTTATAAAAAGCTAACGAAGGCTTGTTCCAGTTTAGCGCCGACCAATTCAGTCCGCCGCAGTTTTGCTCCAGAGCGGCGCGCGCGATATAACGCAGTAATTCCCGGCCGACGCCCTGCTGACGAAAATCTTTTTTGACGAAAAGATCCTCCACATACAAAATTGGGCGGCCAGAAAAAGTGGAGTAAGTAAAAAAGAACAGGGCCATCCCCGCCGGCTGTCCGGCAATTTCCGCAAAAACCACTTCCGCGCGTTTATTGAAAAAAACATCGCGGCGGAGAGTTTCCGCGTCCGCGGTTATAGGCAAATGCTCATATTCCGCTAGGGCGCGGAGAAATTCTAATAATATTTCGGCGTCCGCGGCGGCGCCACGGCGCAGGGAGATTTTGGCCATAGGGAATAATTCTAGCATTGCCCCGCAACAATTAAAATCCGCGTGTTTTGCGTGAAATAATGTTGTTGGGGCGCGTCTGCGTGCTCGTATGCACGCACGGAAGCGATATTATTTCACGCAAATAATACCGAGATAGTTCAATCGTAGTATAAGGGCGTTTCACGTGAAACATTGGCCACAAACCGCGAGCGTTACGCTAAGGCACGGGCGGGGTAATTTGTCTAAAACAGCCTTCTATTATATACTTAGATTCTGATGGGCAGCACAATCGCGATTGTAAACCAAAAAGGCGGAGTGGGCAAAACGACCACGGCCATCAATCTCGGCACCGCATTGGCCGAATCCGGCAAAATGGTTCTGCTGGTTGACACCGATCCGCAGGTCAACGCCACCAGCGGCGTCGGCGTGGACATCGAAAAAATCGAGAATTCGCTTTACGATCTTTACACGCGTGAAAAAGATATTCTGGACGTGCTGTATCCGACTTCCATTGAAAACCTGCATTTGCTGCCCGGCTCGTCCGATCTTTCCGGTATCGAAGTAGAGTTGTTGGGCGAAGAGGGCCGCGAGGCTAGATTGAAAAATATGCTGGCGGCGGTGCGGGACGCTTATGATTTTATTTTGATTGACTGCCCGCCCAGCCTAGGATTGCTGACCGTCAACGCGCTGGTCGCCGCCCAGCGGGTGATCGTGCCGGTGCAGTGCGAGTATTACGCGCTGGAAGGCCTGTCCCGCCTGATGAAAACGCTGGAGATCGTGAAACAAGAAATCAATCCTGAGCTGGATGTCGAGGGCATACTGCTCACTATGTATGATGTCCGCACAAAATTAAGCGGCGAGGTGGCCAGAGAAACCCGTAAATTTTTTGGCGCTAAAGTATACAACACGCTGATTGCCCGCGACGTGCGCATTAGCGAGGCGCCGAGCTACGGCCAGCCCATCTCGGTTTACGCCAGCCGCTCTAGGGGCGCCGCGGCTTACAATAAACTGGCAAAGGAGTTGATCGCTAATGTCAGCAAATAAACGTGGTTTGGGCAAAGGACTGGACGCTCTGCTGTCCTCCACCGTGCGTTCCGCGAGCCGGGACGCCACGGCTATCGCTTCCGCGCTGGGCCGGGGCGAGACCTTAAAACCGGTGTCTTTTTCCGGGCGGACTATAGTGTCCCTGCCGGTTGGCAGCATAACGCCCAATCCCCGCCAGCCCCGCAAAATTTTTGCGGATAACACTCTGCGCGAGCTGGCGGATTCGATAAAAATTTACGGAGTGATTCAGCCGCTCATCGTGCGCAAACGCGGCGAGGCTTACGAGCTGGTCGCCGGCGAGCGCCGCCTGCGCGCCGCCTGTCTGGCCGGCGTGGAGCGGGTGCCCGTGCTGATCCGGGAAATGTCCGATGAAATCTCGCTGGAGCAGGCGATTATCGAAAACATCCAGCGGGAAAACCTGAATGCCTTGGAAGAGGCGGAATCTTATGCGCTGCTGATAAAAGAATTTTCCCTCACGCAGGAAGAAATCGCCCGTAAAGTCGGCAAAGCCCGCTCCTCGATCGCCAATGCCCTGCGCCTCAATGAACTGCCTAGGGAAGTCAAAGACTCCCTGCTTAGGGATGAAATTACCGCCGGGCACGCGCGCGCGATATTGGCGGCAGGGGATGTGCTGTCCCAGCTGCGGCTCTGGGCTAAAATACTCAAGGAAAAAATGAATGTTCGCGCCGCGGAAAAGGCCGCCGCTAAAAAGACGATCAATGCCGCAAAAACAGAGAAAGACGCAAAGTTAAGCGCTGTCGAACAAGATTTTTCCTCAAAATTGGCGACGCGAGTTGAATTAAGCGGAACTGAACAAAATGGGGTTATTTCGATTAAATATACGTCTAAAGACGAACTTGACCGGCTGTACGCGCTGATCGTGCACAATGAAATTATCTAGTTTCAAGCTCATAGTCAGGTAATTTTGTAGATTTTTCCGAAAATATTTGCTGTAAACGAGTTCACGGCGCTCCGCCTACGCGCGTCGGTAAATATTTTTCAGGGAAGCTATTTTGCTCAAAATACAACAGAATTTTTCAATATATTTCCTAATTTTTTGGCATAAAAATTTCTATATTCCCCGACAGGGGGGATTTCAATGGCTATTACGGGGGCGCCGCAGCACCGCCGCTACGGCGAGGAATACGAAAGTCTTATTTCTAGTTCGCTGCGCGAGAAAATCGAACAGGTGCGCGAGTCCGCCAGAAAAAAAGAATGGCGGGAAGACCGGCTGGCGCGCGTGCGGCTGGAAGACTGGCTGTTTACGGTGAGACGTTAAAGTATTCCAGCGCCAGCTCTTTGTTCTGAAAACCGGCTAAAAGCAGCGGCAGCAAAATTTTTTCTATATCAAAAGGAATGTCGGCGTTGTCGATTTTGAATATTTTGACACGGGGCATTCCTTTGCCCTTGACCGCGGCGTTGGTTTGCCTCTGGACAAATTCTTCCAGAGTATAAATAAAAAACTCTTGATCCAGATGCGTGATAATTTTGCCCTGCGGCGCGTCATCGGCGATCAGATGAAAAGCGCGGGTGCAAATATTATTCTGGTATTCGGGAAAATCATTTAAGATCTCCTCAAAAGTTATTTCCTGTCCAGAAATTTTTACCCAAAAATTATCATTGCTCTGGTTGTAAAGTTTGGTCACAAAATACCGCGTATCCAGCCGCGATAGGTCAAATTTCGGCCCGTACTCGACGGCTTCGGCCAGACGGCCGCGGGTTTCCAGCGTGTTAAAACAGCCCAGCGGGTCAGGCCGGACGGCCAGCTCGAAATGATATTTGGCCTGCCAGCCCCGCAGCATCCGGTAAATTTCCGGTTCGATGCCATTGAGATTTACGGATATAGAATAATTTTTATCCCAGAGCCGCGGCGTGTTTTCCAGCAATTCCCTGCCGGCGGAAACGCTCATCAGCCCATAATTGTTGTCTAATTCGGCTTTGTTCAGATCGTAGCCTTTTCTGGCGTAGAGTTTTAAGAGCGGATTTTTGTCTGGAGGAAAGCTGTAAAAAAGAGCGCGCATTTCTTTTATCTGCCGTTCTATTTCCACGCAGACCAGATTGAACGCCGGTTTGAGCGCGCGGGCGCGCGGCGACGGAGAGACTGTGTCGGCGAAAATTTCCGCCTGCCGGCCGAAATAATCGAAGCCGTTGTAATTTTGGACTGCGCTCGCGTCCGCAATTTTGCGCAATAAAAACACGGACATATTGGCCCCGGAAACGGCGCGCAAAAACAGCCGGCGGAAAAGCTGCTGGGTAAGATTTAATTTACCCGGCAGGGTGTAATAGTTTTCCTCGTTAAAATAGTCGGTCAAAATAATCTGCGCAAATTCCCGCGCGTTGATATAGGCGGTCTGCGCCGTGTTGTCCGCCAGTAATTTGGTTTTGAGCATACTGTATTATATCGTAGTTTTAGCCAGACTGTTGCAAGTTTTCCAAAAAAATTATTCTGCGCTAAAATTTTCCAATGCCGACCTACCACATCATCACTTTTGGCTGCCAGATGAATAAAAATGACAGCGAACATCTGGCCGGTATGCTGGAATTTGGCGGCGCGAAATACACGGCCGAACCCAAGGGCGCGGATCTGCTGGTGTTTAACACCTGTTCAGTGCGCGACCGGGCCGAGCGGCGCGTCTGGGGCCAGCTCGCTAAATATCATTATCTGCGCCGCAAAAATAATTCCGCGCAAAAACTTTATCTGGCAGGCTGCCTGCCCGCCTGCAACCTAGCCGCGATCAAAAAACGGGCGCCCTATCTGGACGGTTTTCTGGAAATTGAGGAAGCGCGCCAGTATCCGCCGCGCAGAGAAAATTCGCCGGAGGCCTGGGTGACGATAATGCAGGGCTGCGACAATTTTTGCGCCTATTGCATCGTGCCCTACGCGCGCGGCCGCGAGCGCAGCCGGACAGCCGAGGAGATCCTTGCGGAAATTCAGGCCGTAGATTTTGCCGGCCGCGAAATTTTATTTTTGCTCGGCCAGAACGTGAACTCCTACGCCGGACTTTATAAAACTAAAAAAATTTCTTTTCCGGAATTATTGTCGCTGATCTTGCGGGAATGTCCGTCCGTGCCGAAACTGGCTTTTCTCACTTCGCATCCCAAAGACCTCACGGCGGAGCTGATCGGTCTGCTTGCCGCTGACCCCAGAATAGACCGTGGGCTGCATTTGCCCGTCCAGTCCGGCAATGATCGGATACTGTCCCTGATGCGGCGCGGCTACACGGCGGAGCATTACCGCCGGCTGGCGGCGGACATCCGCGCGCGCGCGCCGGATATAAAACTGTCCACGGATATTATTGTCGGCTTTCCCTCGGAAACCGAGGAGGAATTCGCGGATACCTGTCGTCTGGTGGAGGAGATAGGCTTTTTCCGCGTGAATACGGCCGGCTTTTCAGCGCGTCAAGGCACCGGTGCCGCGGCAATGCCCCAGCTGCCCCGCGAGATTATTGCCAGCCGCCTGAACAGAATCAATGCGCTGATAAATGGTGAAAAATCTGCGCGCAAGTAACAATTTTTTCTGAATATCCTGTGCCTAACTATGTTAATAACCAGTTGGTTTATACACAGCCGGTTAAATTTTTAATCAAAATTTCAACAGGTTAATAAATAATTAACATTTTAAGGTCAATATACAGCAAAAAATTGTGGATAAATGCTGTATAAGTTGATAACTTCTATTTTGTATAGTTATAATTAACAATATCCTGCAAAATACTCTCTGCTCAAAAATATACATCGATAAATTCTGCTGCGTTGAAAATACACCAGTTTTCTTCGATATATTGCCGAATTTTTGGCACAAAAATTTCAAGAATAATAACACCAGAATAAGGAGGGGATTATGCTGTTGAATAAACTTTTGACGCTTATGGTTTTGGTAGGCGGCCTAATTTTCAATATGTAAGGAGTTTTATGCGCACAGTAAAAAACTGGCTCGCGGCGCTGAGTGATTTTGTGCTGCTGGGCAGCCGACGCCATCCGGCGAAGTAGAGACGCGGTCGGGCTGTATCCTTTATTTTAAGGCCAGTCGTAATATGGGATAAGGCGGGCCTTCATTGTCTGAGGCAGAGCGGCTGACTGCGCGAAATCCCAGTTTTCGATAAAATCTCAGAGCTTGCTTATTCTGAGCATTGACGGCGACTTTTTTTATTTTTAATTCTTGGCGGGCGTAATTTACTAATAATTTGCCAATTCCTTGGCCCATTTTTTGTGGGTGAACAAACAACATTTCAATGCTGTTTTCCGCTGTTCCCATAAAGCCTAGGAGTTTAGCCGCATTGTCCCGCGCGGCATATAAGTTTGCTTGGGCAAAATATTTAGGGATGGTTTGTTTATAATAGTTAAAATCTTTTTCGGCCAGAAAATTATGCGTTGCCCTTGCGGATAATTCCCATAATTTTATTAACTGCTTGTATTCAGTGTTTAAGACAATTGATATTTGCTGCATAAAAAATACTTTCTTTAATTATTGCGGCAAAGCCTCTTTTCATTTCGCTTAATTCTTATTTGCCAATAATTGCTGCTCTAAATTTGCAAAATATTATGCTTGTGTCTTTGCGCTGCCTGTGGCGACATTTTATTATCAATTAACGGCAAAGCACACACAGGCCTGCTTGGCGATAGAGTTATAACGGCGGCTTTACAAAACCAGGGCGTCGCGTTTATTAAATGCCGTGCCCCACGGCTTTAAAATGATAAAGAATTATCGTCTTTCTGAATAAGCAAGCGGAGATGAGGGAATGGCTTCGCGCGCCGCGCGCGCTTGCGATTCTTCTTTTTCTCCAAACAGGAAAGAATAAAAAAATCATCATCTTCCTGAATAAGCAAGTGGAGATGAGGGAATTCGAATCCCTGACCCCTGCATTGCGAACGCAGTGCTCTGCCAGCTGAGCTACATCCCCACGAGGAGAGCATTCTAACAAAACTTTTCGGGCTTTGGCAAAATATTTTTGCCGGAGCAGCGATCAGCGCGGCGGCTCCGTTTAATCACCGGGCGAGCATTGTCCGGAAGGCCCGCGCCAGCTCCGCGCCGTAACGCGCCAGCGCCGAACCCTCCGGCGCAAAAAGATTTTTGTTTTGCAGATAATAATGCACCAGCCCCAGCCAGCTGTTAAAAATCAAGCGCGGGGGCAGAGGCTTGAGCGCGCCCCGGCGCCGCTCCAAGATTGCCAGAAAAGGCGCGGCAATCGTGGATTGTATGGCGTCCAGCGCGCGGCTCGCTTCCGCCGGCAGGAGAACAGTCTCGGTGATCAGCCGCCGGTAAAAATCCTCGCGCTCCAGCAAAAATTTGATATGCGCGTTTAAGAAAGCGGTGAGCCCGCCGCGCCCGCTCAAAACGGACAGTCTGCCGCCGGCCTCTTCCAGAAACTCGCCCAGCAGAGTGAGGATCAGCAGTTCTCTGGTCGGGAAATGGGCAAACAGCGCGCCGTGGGAAACGCCGGCCGCGCGGGCTATGGCGCTGGTGGGCGTATTAAAGCCGCGCTCGGCGTAAATCTGCCGGGCTGTATTGATTATCCGCGCGCGGGTGGCGGCTTTTTTTAATTGACGCTTGGTTTCAGCCATATTGAGTTATTACTCAATGAGTATATGCTTAATTATGGTTAATAGTCAATTATTTTCCCACGCAAAAATTCTGAAAAATTTCCGCGAGGATTTCCTCGGAGGTTTCCTCGCCGGTGATTTCGCCCAGCGCTAGAACAATATTTTTTAAGCCCACGGCCAGCAGGTCCAGATATTCCGCGGTTTTGAGCCCGCTTGCGGTTTTTTCCAGCTGGGTTTTAGCCCGCCAGAGTTTTTCCTGTTGGCGGAGCGAGCCGATGTAAATATTTTGCTGAAGGTCAATATTTTGCAGGCCGAGTTTTTCTAAGATTTTTTTCGCGAGTTCCGCCAGTCCCGCGCCTGTCCGCGCGGAAATTTTTAGACCGTCCAAAATATTCGGCGCCGGCGGCAAATCGGCTTTGTTTAACACGACGAGATGGTTTTTATTTTGGATAAGCTCCAAAATTTTTTTGTCTTCCGCGGTGATTCCCGCCGCCGCGTCGAGCAAAAATAAAATTAAATCGGCGCTCTGTAAATAGGCGCGGCTGCGCGCGATGCCCAGATTTTCCAGCCGGTCATCCGTCTGGCGCAGGCCGGCCGTGTCGACTAATTTTATTCTAGCGCCGTTTAAGGCGAGGTCTGCTTCCAGCGCGTCGCGCGTCGTGCCGGGCAGCTCCGTGACTATGGCGCGCTCATATTTTAGGAGCGCGTTAAACAGCGAAGACTTGCCCGTGTTTGTCCGGCCGGCCAGCACGACCACCGCCCCGGCCTGCAGGCACAACCCCTGTTTGCTGTCCGCCAACAGCCTGTCGATCGTTTTTTGCGCGGCCTCGAGCCGGGCGGCGATTTTGTCCGGCGGGGGATCGGCGATCTCCTCGGGATAATCCAGCGCGGCCTCAAGCTCCGCCAGTGTTTTGAGCATATCCTGCCGCAGCGCGCGTACCGCTCCGGCCACATCGCCGTCCAGATGTTTGAGCGCGAGCTTTAACTGCAATTCGCTGCCGGCGTTAAGCATCTCGGCGACGGCCTCGGCCTGCGTCAGATCGAGCTTGCCGGCTAAAAAAGCGCGTTTGGTAAACTCTCCCGGCGCGGCCAGCCGCGCGCCGGCTTGGAGTATTTCCGCCAAAATTTCCTGCGCCAGATAAGGCGAGCCGTGGCAGTTGAACTCCGCCGTGTCTTCGCCGGTGTAGGAATGCGGCGCGCGAAAAAAAGCCAGCAGGCCGCGGTCGAGTTTCTCCCGCCCGCCCGCGCGGAAAAAGCGGCAGGGCTTTATAGTATTGGGCTCCAGTGTTTTCAGATCAGTCAGCCGCCGGACAATAGCGGAGGCGCCCCCTCCGGAAACCCGCACCAGCGCCACCCCTCCGGCGCCGGGCGGCGTGGCGATAGCGGCGATAGTCCGGGACGGCATCAGCTTTTTAAGCAGCCGGCGCTTCTTTCTTAAAATTTTTGGGGGAAACGACGACCTGACGGGTGCGCCCTATGCCACGGCTGAAAGTCTCAATGCCCGCGCGCCCCTGCAGGGCGGTATGCACCAAGCGGCGCTCGGCGGAGGTCATCGGGTCCAGCACGATCTGCACATGCTCGCGCTCGGCCACGTCCGCGGCGTCATTGGCGGAGGCGATAATCGCCTGCTCCTGTTTTACTTTGTAATCATTGGCGTCCAGCCGCACAAAAGCTTTTTTCTGGTATTTTTTGCTGAGAATATTGGACAGCAGCAATTGCAAAGCGTGCAGGGTGCTGCCGGCTTTGCCGATGACGATGCCCAAATCTTCCGCGCCGGTGATCTCCAGTGAAATGGTATTCTCCGCGCTCTCTTTGACGGCGACATCCACATTTAAGCCCATAGTTTTGAGAATATCCAAAAGGGTCAAGCGGGCATTGTCAATTATTGCCGGCGTGACCTCCAGCGCCTCGCGCTGCGGTCTGGGCGCCTGCGGCGCCTCCGGTTCCATTTCCGTGATGACGGCTTCCTCTCTGCCGCCGAATAGCGAGCTAAAAAAACCTTTCTTCTCTGACATAAACGCTCCTTCTTAAATTTGTAGTTGTGTTATTTCAAAGCCGGCACATCAATAGTGGCAGGCGCCGCGCGGCGCCTGTTTTTCAAATACATTTGCTGCAAAGCGGTGACCAGATTGGACGCGGCCAAATAGATCGAAATGCCCGCGCTCAGATTGAAGCAGATGAGCAGCATCATTATCGGCATAAAAGCCATCATTTTTTGCTGTTCGGGATCAATATCCATAGTTTTTTGGCTGTAATACGTGGTCAGCGCGACCAGTATCGCCAGCAGCGGGATGCCCAGCACGCGCCCGTCTAAAGGCAGCGCCAGCCGCGTGTTGGCGCCGGTGTAGCGCTGCGGATTTATCTGGGTAAGATTATACAGGGTGGTTTTGCGCTCATCGCGCCGCCCGCCCTGTTCGTATTCCTGCTGGAATTTGCTGAAATTCAAAGACTCGACAAAAGAAATGTCTTTGATCCACAAAAAACCTTTGCCTTCCGCCGGCAGATTGATAAACGCCGTCGAGTTGAGCGCGGCATAAAGCACAAAAAGGATGGGCAGCTGAATGAGCATAGGCAGACAGCCGGAAAAAGGATTGACGTTGTGCTGTTTGTACAGGCCGAGCATTTCTTTTTGCAGAGCCTGCGGATTGTCTTTGTGTTTTTGCTGTAATTCTTTGAGTTTGGGCTGGATTTTGCGCATCGCAGCCATAGATTCGTACTGCTTGGCGTTAAGCCCCCAAAACAGGCCTTTGACCGCGAGGGTCAGGATAATGATCGCCACGCCGTAGTTAAGCGCCAGATAATCGTGCAATATTTCCAAAAGATGAATAAAAAACTGCATTATTCACCGTCCTTTCTTTATTTAAGGCATATCCACCCCGCCGGGCTGGCCGGGGTGGCAGCGGCCTATTCTTTTTAAGCCCCGTCCGAGGCCGAACAGCAGCCCGTATTTCTCAATGCTTAAAATCATATATTCCGAGCAGGTCGGATAAAACCGGCAGGCTTTGCCCGGTAGCCGCCGGCTTAGAAATTGATAAACCCGGATCAGGCGGACTGCCAATTTTTTAAGCATTGCTCCAGCTCTTTTTTTACGCCGGCAAAATTCCTTTCGAGCAAAGAGGCGCGGGCCACCAGAATAAGACTGCCAGCCGGCTTGTCTTTAACGCCTCTTACCAGCTCCCGCAAAAGCCGCTTGGCCCGGTTGCGTTTAACGGCGATCCCGATAGTTTTACGCGAAGCCACGGCCGCGCACTTAAATTTTGTTCCAGCCTTAAAAAACGCGACAAAACTTTTGGCTACCTGCTTTTGGCCGCTTTCGTAAATCTCCTGAAAGTCAGCCTGCGCCGTTAACGTTTTTAGACGGATAGGCGTTTCCTGCCTTTGGCCCGGCGGCGGCGTATGACATTGCGTCCGCCCGCGGAGCTCATCCGCGCTAAAAATCCTTTTTTGCGTTTTTCCCGTAAAGATTTAGGCTGAAAAGTGCGTTTGGTCATTTTAATCCTTCCCTAAAAAAATAGGCGGTTTATTATAGAGGGCGGCGGCGGCGAGCGTCAATTATTAAAAATACCGCCGCGTCCGCGCGCCGGATCTGCAAATGAATGCCGGCGGGGACCAGCCGGTCTAGCATACGGTCTCTGCGGCGCGGATATAATTGTAAATACGCTCCGCCGCGTCAGCGCTGCCGAGGGCTTTCATCTGGGCGGACATTTGGGCCAGCACGACCGGATTGTCGATTTTTTGCAGGGTTTTTTGCAGGGTGTCCGGGGTTAGGTCTTTGTCCGGTATAATCACCGCCGCGCCCCGTTCGGCAAAATAGCGCGCGTTGACGGTCTGATGATCATTCGCGGCATACGGATAAGGCGCCAGTATGGCGGGCATTCCAAGCGCCGCCAGCTCCGCCAGCGTGGTGGCTCCGGCGCGGCAAATGCACAGGCGGCTCCGGGCGTAAATTTCCGCCATATTGTGGCTGTAATTCGTGCCGTCCAGATGGATTAGTCCGGCGGGATACCCGGACAAACCGAGCACCGCGCGGTTAATGCTCTGCGCCGCGAGCGAGCCGCCGAAAGCCAGAATATGCGGAGCGGAAACGGAATACTGCGCCGCGGAAATATCCGCGCGGACAGGATTGCCGGTGGCAACGCTTTTGCCGCGGGGAAAATATTTTGCCGCGCCGGCAAAAGCGACAAAAACTCGCGCGGCCAGATGGCTTAGACAGCGGTTGACCCGGCCGGGCAGGACATTTTGCTCCTGCAGATAAATTTTTTTGCCCAGCAGTTTGGCGGCCAGCAGCACGGGCGCTGTCGCATAACCGCCGGTGGCGAGGATAATATCCGGGTTTTCTTTGCTGATAATCCGCAGGCTCTGCCAGAAACCGGCTGGAATTTTCCAGTCGATCCGGCAGCTGGCGGGTATTTCGTAAAACCGATGTCCCGCCTGCGGGACGAGCGTTTTTTCCAGCCGGCTGGAGCCGATAAAAAAACAATCTGGAAATTTTTCCGCGATCGCCAGCGCGGGATAAATATGCCCGCCCGTGCCGCCGCAGGAGAAAAGGACTTTCATTTATAGATCTCCCGACGGATCTGGCGGCTGACCTCCAAATAACGGATCAGCTCTTTGATCTGGTTTTTGCCAATGAGCGTGGCGAGCCAGCGCAGTTCTTTTTGCAGGTTTTTCAGGCCGCGCAGAATAGCTTTTTTATTTGTGCGGGCAATAGCCGCGCCCCAGACCGGATCGGACTCCGCCACGCGCGTGCAGGACTGAAACCCCGTGGCGGCCAGCGCGCGTTTGGCATCATTGTCCGCCAGCTGGAGCAGGGCCACCGCATTAAAATACGGCACGTGCGAGATCGCGGCCACGGCTTCATCGTGTTCTCCGGCGCCGGCGCGGCAGGGACGGGCGCCCAGCCGCTTGAAAAATTTTAAGACAGTCAGCAGTTTGGTCTCCGGCGTGTTCTGGAGCGGCGTGAAAACAAAACGCGCGCCTTTGAGCAAGGCGCTGTCCGCGTATTCGATGCCGGTTTTTTCGCTGCCGAACAGCGGATGGCAGCCGATGAATTTGTCCGCGTATTTTTTGGCGCCCTCGACGATCTGCTGCTTGGTCGAGCCGGTGTCGATGATGATCGCCTCCGGCTTGCAGAGCGGATAAACCTGCTTGAGATAATCCAGAATTAACTCTATGGGGGTGGCGATGATGATGAGATCGGCGTCGCGCGCCAGCAGGGCAAGGCTGCCCGGCGTTTCCTGAATGATGCCGCTGTCCGCCGCGTAGGCGAGCGTTTTGGCCGAAGCAGTCCGGGCCGCCAACGTGATGCCGGGATATTTTTCCCGGATCGCCCTGGCGATCGAACCGCCGATTAACCCCAGACCGATGAACGCAACCTTTTGCAGCATAAGCAGATTATACCGTATTTTTTTCGCAAAAGTTTAATGGTATAATTTCGGCGGATCAAAAGGGGGATTTCGTGCGCAAGATATTTTATTTTTTCCTGCTGTTGACAGCCTGCGGCTTGGCTGCGGAAACCAGTCTGGGCGGGATCGCGCTGGGCGAGACGTTTGAAGCGGTGGCCAAAAAATATCCTTTTGTCGGCCAGTGGGGCAAACAGGAGCTGGCCGCGCTGCCCTATCCTCTGAGTGTCGGCCAGAAAAAACAGGTCTATCTGGCGCAGTCGCCGGACTCGCGCATTTATTTTTATTTTGACGAATTCCGCAAAGTCATAGCAGTCGGAATTTTTGCGGATAATGAATACGCCGACGGCAAAGCTTATGAAACCAGCGCGGGACTGCGCCCCACGGACGGCCTGCTGGAGCTGAAAGTGCTGTACGGTATGCCGCAGGATATCTCCGAGTATGATTTCAAAGACAGCTTTGGCGATAAAATAACACGGCGGATGTATTACTATCCCGGGATGATCGTCCAGACGCGCAAGGTCGACGCCCTGCCGGAACAGATCGACAACGTCATTGTTTGCCGCTACAGCGTCGAGCAGGTGCTGCAGGAGAGAAACTATCCGCTGGCGCGTCCCGCCCGCTGATGTTCGAGTTCTGCGCTCTGGCTTCCGGCAGCAGCGGCAACAGCGCGGTGCTGGGCTTAGATGGCGAGTATTCGCTGGTCGACGCCGGCATTTCCTTAAAAAAAATTGAGGAGCATCTGCGCGGGCGGAATATCGCGCCGGAAAATATCCGCCGGCTTTTTCTCACGCACGCCCACAGCGATCACGCCAAAAGCGCGGGGCTTTGGGCGCGCAAATACGATGCGCAGCTGTGTCTCTCGCGGGAGACCTATCATTCTCTGAAGAATTTTAAGAACGAGGATTTGGCGGACTGCCGTCTGCATTTTTTGCGGGACAGCGAACAGTTCGGCGCGCTGCGGGTAAAAATTTTCCGCCTGCCGCATCTGGGGCACGAGCCGGACGGCGGCGACGACGCCGGCGGGGCCATCGGTTTTTTATTTGCCGCCGGCGGTTTTCGAATGGGTTATTTCACCGATCTGGGCGCGCTGCCGGATTATATTATTAAAGAAATACGCGGCTGCGATTTTTTGTTTTTGGAGGCCAATCACGATGTGCGCTGGGAAAAAGCCGCCCGCCGCCCCGCGTGGGTCATCGCGCGCAACCTGAGCGATTTTGGCCATCTCTCCAACGAGCAGGCGGCGCGCATCGTGGAGCGCGTGGTTGACAGCCGCACCCGCGCTGTAATGTTTGCCCACATCAGCCGCGACTGCAACTCGCACGAGCTGATCAAACAGGCGGTGAAAAAAGTCCTGCCGGCGGAATTTATGGCGCAAAAAATATTTTTTGCGCCGGAAGGCCGCTGCAGCGAACAT
>JAITIS010000013.1 GCA_031279305.1 Candidatus Margulisiibacteriota bacterium
GGCGCGCTTTGGCTGTTTTATGCTTTTGGACAAAAACATTTTGGCCGGGCGGCCGCTCTGTATTCCACCGCAATCTTATTGACCTCGCTGATGTTTTTTTATCAAACCGCCTCGCCGATGCTGGACATCCCTATGTTATTTTTTCTGCTTTTAGGCCAGCTCCTCGCTTTTCAATATCTGCGCACGGACAGACCGGGCTATCTGCACGGACTGGGTTTGGCGGCGGGCTTCGGCTTTTTGACCAAAGGCCTGCTGCCAGCGGCGCTGCCATTTCTCACGGCCGTTTTGTATCTGGCGGCGGCGCGCGGAAAACACGCCAAAACGAAAGGGCTGTTCCGGCAGGCTGGACGGCTGGTCATAGCCGGAATTATTTTTTTGCTCATCTGTTCTATCTGGCTCATTCCGCAGTTCAAAAATCACGGCTGGGAATTTGGCCGCGCGCTGTATCGCGAGAATATCGAAAGATTTTTTCATCCTATCGACGAAACCGGCGGCTACCGCGAGGTATCATCCGGCACACAAATCGATCCGCAGCTAAATGTTCTTTATCTCTGGCTGGGATTTCTGCCGTGGAGTCCGCTGATTATCCCGGCTGTTCACGCCGCGTATAAAAATAATTATTGGGGGCGCAGGCCGGAAATTTTATTTATGCTCTGCTGGTTTTTTCTGGTCTTGTTTTTAACCTCTGTGTCCGGCCACTACAAAGGCCCCAGGTATTTACTGCCGCTGTTCCCGCCGCTGGGTCTTTTGTGCGGAGCTTTTTTAACCTCTCCGTCCGCCGGCCGGTATGCCAAATTTATCTCTCTGGCTTTTTTCTGGACGGGGATCGCTTTTGCCGGCCTCGCCGCGGCGCTGCCTTTTATTAAATACACGCACGGCGAGGAAGTTTATCTGCCGGTAGTTCTGCCGTTTTTAATCTATTTTACGGTTTGTTTATTCGGCTCCGCGCTGGCTTTTCGCCAAAACCGCGGCGCGCGGTTTACGATTTACAGCGCGTTAGTCAGTTACATTATTTTATTCACCTGCGCGGCGGTATTTTTACCGGGCATTCAATTCCCGGAAAAATACGCCGACCCGCAGGCGAGAAAACTCCTGAATTAAAAACATTTCAATTTATTCGATACGCGTTTCGGTTTGGCAATAACGATAAAATGCTTGCGCGTTTTGATTGCCATTCATAAGCACCGCCGTAGATGGATTGCTCGGATTTAAAATGTTAGCCCCGATCCAGTTAACAAACTCATCATAACCGTCTACCCGGTAAGCACGAACTGGCCATATGCCTTCTTGATAAGTGTGGCTACGCACAAGCACTCTTGTCATCGTGCTTATCTGCAGGGATTCTCCAAACTTGGCAGTTTGAACCGACGGACAGGCAATATGCTGACCTCTTACATTTAAGGTAAATGTTTTGCGCTGAAACCGGGCGGTCAGCTCTTTGTCCCCGTCCATCGTCAGGTCTCTGACCGCGTCCGTGTTCCCGTCATCCCAAGCCACGAACTCCCAGCCGTGGACAGGAACCGCCTCTGCCCGCGCAATTTCTTCTCCTTCGCCTTTAATCTTAATAAGGCAAGCTACGTTCACCGTGCATTCTGCCGGAAGAGCGGCCGTCTCATCGGCCGCCCTGATAACGCTGGCCGCCACCCGGAATGCCGGATTTTCGTTAGGAATTTCCGCCGGTATTTCCGGCGTGGCAGGAGATGAATTTTCCCGCGCCTCTCTGGCTGCCGTGCCGCAGCCGGTCACCGCTATAGAATTTTTCCGAGCACAAAATAATTACCCTGCTCCGAGCTAAAATATGCCTCTGCGCTGGACAATTACAGGAAAGCAGGGTTTTGCGTATTCTGCTAAAATATTAAAATGCTCTGCCCGCTGACCATAAGCTCCGAACAAGACCTGCAGCGCGAAATGCTGGCCGCCGGCTGCAGCGCGGAAGGCGCGCGCTATATGCGGGACAAGCTCTCCGCGCTCGCCCTGAAAATAACCGGCTTGACCGGCTCCTGCGCTTTGATCCTCAAAGAAGAAGCCCTGTCCGCCGGAGCGGAATGCGCCCTGCCCCGCGCGGTTATTCTTAAGCCGCGGGCAAAATACAGCGCGCTGCTTTTCGGCACCAGACAGCAGATAAAAAAAATCCAGAACAAAATCCGCGGGCAGGCTTTTAGCGAGCTGCGCGCGCTGGCCGGGGAGCTAAAAAAATTCAGCGCGGAGCCGCCGCCTCTTAAAACGCCTATCCTGCTGGGCATCCTCAATGTCACGCCGGATTCTTTTTTTGACGGCGGACGGCACAACACGCCGGAAAAAGCGGCGGCGCGCGGGCTGGCGCTGCTCAAAGCCGGGGCGCGGATTATCGATATCGGCGGCGAGAGCACCCGCCCCGGCGCGCCGGAAATCAGCGCGGCGGAAGAACTGCGGCGGACTATTCCGGTCATTCAATCCCTGCTGGCCAAAAAACCGCGCGCGGTCATCTCCATCGACACGACCAAAAAAGCAGTCGCGCGGGCCGCGGTCAAAGCCGGAGCCCGGATCATCAATGATATTTCGGGCCTGACCCGCGAGCCATTGCTGGCCGCTGTCGCCGCGCGGTATAAAACGGACATTATTCTCCAGCACCGCAGCGGCAGTTCGCGGACAATGCAGCGCAAAATTAACTACCCGGATTTACTAACCGATATTTTGCATTTTCTGCAAAACAGCATCGCCGCGGCGCAAAATTACGGCGTGCCGCTAAAAAAAATTATTGTCGATCCGGGCATCGGTTTCGGCAAAACCACAGCGCAAAATTTATATCTGCTGAAAAATCTGCGGGCTTTCCGCGCCTTAGGCTGCCGGGTGCTGGTCGGCGCCTCGCGCAAATCGGTTATCGGCAATACACTGAAGCGTCCGGCAGATCAGCGGCTGGCCGGCACTATCGCCACCAGCATAGCCGGGTATTTAGGCGGCGCGGATTATCTGCGCGTGCACGATATTCGGGAAAATCTGGACGCGGTAAAAATGTTTAACGCAGTCTGCTCCGCGCGTATTTTGCCGCCGCGCGGCGCCGGAGCGCCGTAAATGCGGCAACATGCGCGCTCCGCCCAAAATTGTTTTATCGGTCTGGGATCCAATCTCGGCGACCGCGGGCAAAACCTGCGCCGGGCCCTGGCCGAACTGGAGAAATTGTCCGGCACAAAAATATTAAAAGTTTCCGCTTTTTACGACACCGCGCCGGTCGGCTACCGCGAGCAAAACCGTTTCTTAAACGCCGCGGCGCAACTGGAGACTGATTTAACTCCGCTAGAATTATTAGCCAAAACCAAAGCCATAGAGAAAAAATTGGGGCGTGAAACCAGTTTCAAATGGGGGCCGCGGGTTATCGATATAGACATCCTAGCCTACGGCGGGCAGATCATCGATGCGGAAGGCCTGCGCATCCCTCATCTGGAGCTGTCGGCCCGCCGGTTTGTGCTGGAGCCGCTCGCCGAGATCGCGCCGGATTATATCGACGCGCGGAGCCAAAAAACTTACAAACAACTGCTCAAATTATTGTTATAATTTATATTCAGCGCGGGATAGAACAAGTTTTTATGAATATAACGATTGCCAGTCTGGAACAAACGGAAAAATTGGCCGCCGCCTGCGCTAAGATTCTGCGCCCCGGAACAGTTATCGCGTTAAACGGAGAACTGGGCGCCGGCAAAACTACTTTTACCAAAGCGCTGGTTCGCGCCTCCGGCGGCAAAGACACTGCAACCAGTCCGACTTTTGTTCTTTTGAATATTTATCAGGGCGGCCTCTATCCTGTTTATCATTTTGATTTTTACCGGCTAGCTAGTCTGGCCGATCTGGAAAATATCGGCGGCCCGGAATTTATCCCGCCGCCCAGCGGCGTTGCGGTCATCGAATGGGCGGAAAAAATTCCGGACATCCTGCCCGCTGATCATATCTCGGTAAATATTGCCGTCGAGGACGAAGAGCGGAGGATTTTTTCTTTTAGTTTTCTCGGCCAAACGCAGTTTTTGCAAAAAGAATTGGAGCGGCAATGGCTGTCTTAGGCTTCAATTTTGCCACGGAGAATCTGGGGCTGGCCGTTTCCCCGGACACATCCGGCGGCCCGGTTTTCGAAAAAATCTACCGCGGCCCGACTATCAAAGCCGAATTTCTGCTGGAATATTTGGACAAACTGCTTAAAGCAAATAATTTGAGCCTGCCGGACATTTCGCGCATCGGCACAGCCATAGGCCCCGGCGCGTTCACGGGACTGCGTCTGTCGCTGGTCACAGCCAAAACTCTCGCCCTGGAATTAAATATCCCGCTCGTGCCGGTCCCGACGCTGGCCGCGCTGGCACATCAATGCCAGAACGAAGCGCGGGGACAAAACATCCGGGTCATAATGGATGCCTGCCGCGGAGAATCCGCCGCCGCGCTTTTTGCCCCGGACTTGCGGCGGCTGGAGCCGGACCGCATCGTAAAAACCGCGGACGCGCCGCGCGAAAAAGACTGCGTCATTATCGAGAACCGGCCGGCCAAGGCGTTGTCCGTCTGCGCGCTGGCCGCACAGGCCGTAAAATTTTTATCCCGCGCGGAAATTTTATCCTTAGCGCCCGCTTATTCGCACGGTTCGCGGGTGAACAGCACGGCCAAGCCGGAGCTCCAGCACTTAAAGATCGGCCAAAATCACTCTTGAAATCTTTGCCGTCTCTTTACGATATATAACTAGCCATATTTTTTTAATGGAGGACAAAATGCTCAAGTCCTTTTCCGACCGGAGGAGCCCTGTCTCGGAAGAACGGTTCTTCGCGGAATATCCGGAGCTGGCGCAAGCTGTGACTGAGGCGAGGGACCGGCTGACGCCGGAAGAGTTAATCGAGGCGCAAAACATCCGCCGGATAGACAAAGTCGTATACAATTTTTCTAATCTTGCGCTGTTCAAGCAAAGCATCCGGCATTATTACGAAAATAAAACCGGGAGCCGCAGGGTAACGGATTATCTGCTCGCGCTAGAGATCCTGACCCGCGCGGCCTTTTTAACGTATGGCGAAATATTAGACTAATTTCGCCGGGAGTTGCGCAGGGCTATAAATCTTAGCATCTGCAAAACAGCCATCAGCGTGGCGGCCAGATAGGTCAGCGCGGCCGCGCCCAAAACTTTTTGCGCGCCCGGCAGTTCCGTGGCGGCCAACAATCGGCGGTTTTTCAGCGCCGCCACCGCCCGGCGGCTGGCGTCCAGCTCCACCGGCAGGGTGATAAATGAAAAAGCCACGGCAAAAGCAAAAAAAATCAAGCCCAAGTCTATCAAAGGAGTTATGCCAAAAAACAACCCGGCAATAAAAAGCCACGGCCCCAGATTGGAGCCAAAATTCGCCGCGGGGAAAATGCTATTGCGCCACAAGAGCGGCATAAAACTTTTGGCGTGCTGGATAGCGTGGCCGGCCTCGTGCGCGGCGATGCCGTAAGCGGCTATCGAGGAGCTGCCGTAAACGCCTTGCGAGAGATTGAGCTGTTTGGCCCGCGGATCATAGTTGTCGGTCAGCTCGCCGGCGATCTGCTTCACCGGAATGTGCACGCCGTAATAAGCCATTATTTCCGCCGCGATCTCTTCGGCGGGCAGGCCTTTGCGCGCCGCGATCTTGGCGTAACGCCGGTAAGTAGAGCCGACCAGCCACTGCGCCAGCAAAGACAGGGCAAACACCGCCAGCACCGCAAACCAGAGAATTTCCGTATAATCCATAGAGCCTCCTTTTTTTAACCTGCCTATCTAGCCAAGGTTCCCTTATTATATCCGTTTTATTCTTCCCAAAAAAATCCGCGCTGGCGACGCGGCTCAGCCTTTTTTTCTTCGCCGCGCAGAGCGGATGTCTTCACGTCTTTATTCGGCTGCACTATGTCATCATTCACCGCTTTGGCAAAATTTAAGAGCATATCTTTTTGTTTGCCCGAAAGATTTTTGGGCACGGCAATATTTATTTTCAGGTAATGATCGCCGCGGGACGAGCTATTCACGGCCGGCAGGCCTTTGCCGCGCAGGCGCAAGATAGCGCTGGGCTGCGTTCCGGCCGGCACTTCGACCTTGATCTTTCCCGTGGCGGACTGAATATTGATCGTATCGCCCAGAGCCGCCTGCGCGTAAGACAAAGTGATCTGGCTGTACAAATCCTGCCCGTCGCGCTCAAAAACCGCGCTGTCCTCAACCTCTATATATATATACAGGTCGCCCGGCTGGCCGCCGCGCAGTCCCGTGTTGCCCGCGCCGGTGACCCGCAGGCGGATGCCGGTTTCCACCCCGGCGGGCACTTTGACTTTGACTTTATTGATCTTGCGCTCGCGGCCGGTGCCCTGACAGTGGGGGCAGGGGTCGGAAACGACCTTGCCCTCGCCCTGACAGTTAGGGCAGACGCCTACCTGCTCAAAAGAACCCAGAATAGTGTGCTGCACCATCCGCACCCGTCCGGTGCCGCCGCATTTGCCGCAGGCGGAGGGTTTTGTTCCGGCGCGCGAGCCGGTGCCGCCGCATTTGCCGCAGGCGACTAACTGCGGAATTTCCACCGTGTATTCTTTGCCGTTTACCGCCGCTTCAAAAGGCACGCGCAGATCGTAGCGCAGGTCGTCGCCGTTCTGCGCCCCGCCGCGCGAGCGTCTGCCGCCGCCGCGCCCGCCGAAGAAAGCCTCGAAAATATCCCCGGCAAAACCGCCCATATCGCCGCCGAAGCCTTGGGCAAAATCGCCAAAACCGCCAAAGCCTCCGCTGAAACCGCCGCCGCCAAAGCCGCTGCCGCTAAAAGCCGCCTCGCCGAATTGATCGTACTGCCGGCGCTTCTGCGGATCGGACAGGGCTTCGTAGGCTTTTTGGATCTCCTTAAATTGCTCTTCGGCGCCGGCTTCTTTATTGACGTCGGGATGATATTTGCGCGCCAGACGGCGATAAGCCTTCTTTATCTCCTCGTCGCTGGCGGTTTTGGAGACACCCAGTGTTTCATAAAAATCTCTGGCCATTTATTAGTCTTTCTGGTCAGCCTTTTTCTCGTCCTTGACTTCTTCGTACCGCGCGTCCACAACCTTATCATCCTTTTTGTCCCCGGTTGGCGCGTCCGGCTGGCCCTGCGCGCCCGCCTGCTGGTAAAGCGACGCGCCTACGTCATACAATATTTTTTGCAAAGCCTCTTTTTTATTTTTAATGCCGTCCGGGCTGCCCGCCTCGATTTCTTTTTTAAGATCGGCGATCAGGGCTTCCATTTCTTTTTTCTTGGCGTCGGGCGCTTTGTCTTTGTTGTCAGACAGCATTTTTTCCGCGGAATACACCAGCGCGTCCGCTTCATTTTTCGCGTCGATCCGTTCTTTCTGTTTTTTGTCCTCCTCGGCATTGGACTCGGCTTCTTTGCGCATTTTTTCGATCTCCTCTTTGGACAGGCCGGAGGAAGCGGTGATCGTGATTTTCTGCGAACGGCCGGTGCCTAAATCTTTGGCCGAAACATTGACGATGCCGTTGGCGTCAATGTCAAAAGACACTTCGATCTGCGGCACGCCGCGCGGGGCCGGCGGGAGCTCCGTCAGCTGGAAATGGCCGAGCGTGCGGTTGTCTTTGGCCAGCGGCCGCTCGCCCTGCACGATATGAATATCCACGGCCGTCTGGCCGTCCGCCGCGGTGGAAAACACCTGCGATTTCTTGGTCGGGATCGTCGTGTTTTTCGTAATCAGCGCGGTGGCCACGCCGCCCAAGGTTTCTATGCCGAGCGTCAGCGGTGTAACATCCAGCAAAACTATATCTTTCACTTCGCCGGCCAAAACGCCGCCCTGTATGCCCGCGCCGATCGCCACGCATTCATCGGGATTGACCGAGGCGTTTGGCTCTTTGCCAAAGAAATCCTTGACCAGCTGGCGCACGCAGGGTATGCGCGTGGAGCCGCCGACCAAGATCACCTCGTCTATTTCGGAGAGGGCAATTTTCGCGTCCTTAACAGCCACTTCGCAAGGGGCCTTGAGCTTAGTCAGTATCTCCGCGATCATCTGCTCGAATTTCGCGCGGCTCAAAGAAACATTCAAGTGCTTGGGGCCGTCCGCGCCCGCAGAAATAAACGGCAGATTCACTTCCGTCGTGGCCGCCGATGACAGCTCCATTTTGGCTTTTTCCGCGGCCTCGCGCAGTCTTTGCAGGGCCATCCGGTCCTGCTTCAGGTCAATCCCGGTGTCTTTCTTAAAAGTATTCACCAGCCAGTCCACCAAAATATTGTCGATATTGTCGCCGCCCAGATGCGTGTCGCCGTTGGTGGACAGCACCTCAAACACACCGTCGCCGATCTCCAGCACGGAAATATCAAAAGTGCCGCCGCCGAAATCAAACACGGCAATTTTGCTGTCTTTTTTATTTTTATCGAGGCCGTAGGCCAGCGCGGCGGCCGTCGGCTCATTGATGATGCGCAGAACATCCAAGCCGGCGATTTTGCCGGCGTCTTTGGTCGCCTGCCTCTGCTGGTCATTGAAATAAGCCGGCACGGTGACCACCGCTTTGTCGACTTTCTCGCCCAGATAAGTTTCGGCGTCGCTTTTAAGTTTCTGCAAAATCATCGCCGAAATTTCCGGCGGGGTGTAAGTTTTCGCGTCAATCTTGACCGCCGCGGCGCCGTTCGTGCCGTCCACCACGTGATAGGGCACCAATTTTTCCTCCTCGCCGACTTCGTTATGCAGACGCCCCATAAAACGTTTAATGGAATAAATCGTTTTTTCCGGATTGGTCACGGCCTGTCTTTTGGCGATCTGGCCGACCAGTCTCTCGCCGTCTTTGGCGAAACCGACCACGGAGGGCGCCGTGCGTCCGCCCTCGGCGCTGGTGATGACCACCGGCTTGCCGCCTTCCATCACCGCCACGCAGGAATTTGTCGTGCCCAGATCAATGCCTATTACTTTGTTGCTCATAATTTTTCCTCCTAAATTTACTTAATTTGCTCCGCGAGCATTATTGTTTCCACGCGCAGACAGAGCTTCGCCTATATTCTCCGTTTCCTGTCTATCTATTTCGCCACAATGACCATCGCCGGTCTTAGCACTTTGTCATACATCACATAACCGGTCTGCAATTCCTCCAGCACCGTGTGCGAGGGCTGGTCGGATTCTTTCTGCATAACCGCTTCGTGCAGGCGCGGGTCAAAAGGCTGGCCGGCCGCGGTCATTTTCTGCACGCCGAATTTCCGCAAAATATCCTCCAGCTGCCTGTGAATCAGGGCAAAGCCCTTTTGCACTTCCCCGCCGGCATCCGCCTCCGCGTCCAGCGCTTTTTGCGAGCGCTCAAAACTGTCTAACACCGGCAGCACGGCTTCGATAAAATTACCCGCCGCATATTTGCTGAACTCGGCTTTTTCGCCCTCCGTGCGTTTACGGAAATTGTCAAACTCCGCAAACAGCCGCAGATATTTATCCTCGGCGGCTTTTAATTTCTCTGTCAGTTCGGCGGCTTTTTTAGCGTCCGCCGCATTTTGATTTTCCTGCGCTTTCAAATCCTCTATTTTTATTTTCTGCGGTTCGGCTTTGGCCGCATCTGGCTTTTTCCCCGCCGGCTGTTTTTCCCCGGCGGCTTCGTGCTCTCTATGCTGTTTATGCTCCACTTTCTTGTGTTCGGTCAATTTTGACAACTCCTTTATGATTTGGCCAATTATTCCATATTATCGCCGGTTTGGCCATAGATATAGGAAAATATATGCCAATTTATTTTTAGCGTATTTATAGTAAAAATAAAAATATTGTATAAAATATATACAATACTTGTTCAATTTCTATACATTTCTCCGTATAAAAATCATACACCCAGCAACTGCGCCTGTGAACGCATCGCCAGCAGGGTTTTTTCTATCACATCTTTTAATTCCATTCCCAGCAGTTCCGCGCCGGCGGTTATTACGCTGCGGCTACAATTGGCGGCAAAGGCGGGAGACTTAAATTTTTTCAATATGGATTTCACCTCTAAATCCAGCACGCTTTTGGACGGACGCACCATAGCGCAGGCGAAAATTAAACCGGTCAGCTCATCCACCGCATAGAGGGCTTTTTCCAGCCGCGTCTCCGGCTTCACGTCATTAACTATGTTCCAGCCGTGACTCTGCACCGCGCGGATAAGCTCCTCTGTTATTTCGGGGAAATTATTTTTCTCCGCCTCGAAAATTTCGCGCGCTTTGACACAGTGCTCGTCCGGATACAGCTCAAAATCAATGTCGTGCAGGAGACCGAGGCTTTTCCAGCTCTCCGGCTCCGGCTCGCCCAGAGAGCGCGCCCAGTATTCCAGCGCGACGGCCACCGTCAGACAGTGCCGCCGCAGGGTCTCGCCTTTTACATATTTGTCCAGCAGTTTCTGGGCGTCGGAAAAAAGCATCACAATTCCGCAAAAATTTCGTCTAGGGTGCGGGCGATGGCGTCCACCGCCGCGGTGATTTTGCCATAGCGCATCCGCGTCGGCCCCAAAATGCCCAGCGCGCCGGCCCGCTCTCCTCTGCAGAAAAAATCTTTGGCCACCAGCGAGCAGTCTTTTAGCGGCTCGTTATGCAGCTCCGCGCCGATGCTGACGCTGGTTTCTTCGCCGCTGTGCTCGTCCAGCAGATGCATAACTTCGGTTTTGTCGTCGAGCAGGGACATCATCCGGCGGATATTCTGCGCGTCCGCAAATTCCGGCTCGTAAAACATTTTGGCCAGACCGGAAAGATGCAGCGATTCTTTGCGCGCCCCGGCCAGCACGCCGCGCATCCGGCCGGTCAATTCGTCAAGCAGGCTGTCGTCCGTTTTAACGACCGCCGCGTAATTCTCGGAGAGCGACTGCACGGCGCGCCCGGTTTCTTCCATCAGCGAATTCAGATCGCGCCCCAGCGCGGCCTGCAGCTGCTCGACCAGATTTTTTTCGCGGGCGGTCAAGCGGTAGGCTTCCATCAGCTCGTCCACGTAAAAACGATAACCCTGATCCGTCGGAATGCGCCCCGCGGAAGTATAAGGGTGCGTCAAAAAGCCCTGCTCCTCCAGCGCGGCCAATTCATTGCGCACCGTCGCCGCAGACACTTCTTCCAGATATTTCTGGCAAATGGCAGACGAGCCGACCGGCGCGGCGGCGTTAATATATTCCCGCACCACGAGGGCTAAAATTTTACGCTGCCTGACTGTCAGCTCCATAGGCGGATATTTTAGCAAAAAAAGCGGCTCTACGCCGCAAAGTACGCCTGTTTTTGTTTTGCCCAAAATTGCCGGTCGCGGGCAGTCAGGCGCCGCAGCGCCCGGCAGGGATTGCCGGCGGCCACCACGCCGGCGGGCATATTTTTTGTGACAACGCTGCCCGCGCCGATGACCGTGTTTTCGCCGATAGTAACGCCGGGCAGCACAATTGCCCCGCCGCCCAGCCAGACTCCATCGCCAATAGCTATCGGCCGGCCATATTCCAGCCTAGCGGCGCGCACCGCGGCGTCCAGCGGATGCGCGGCGGTATAAAGCCCCGCATTGGGGCCTAGAAAAACATCATTGCCAATAGCAACCGCGCAGACATCAAGGATCACGCAGTTCACATTCGCGTAAAAATTATCGCCGACGCTAATCTGCGCGCCGTAATCACAGTGAAACGGCGGCTCGATGTAAATATTCTGACCGGCGCGGCCAAAAAGTTTTTGCAGCAGTTTCGCCCGGTATTGAATTTTAGCCGGAGCCGAGCGGTTAAATTTGCGCAAAAGCCCGCGGCAGCGCAGAATATCCCGCGTCATCTCCCGCCCCTTGGCAACGTACAGTTTCCCGGCCAGCATTTTTTGTTTATCTGTAAATTTGGTCACAGTCTTTTCTGAATTTCTGTCAGGCTGTCTCCGCCGAACTTTTCGAGAAAAACGTCCGCCAGCAC
Organism: Candidatus Margulisiibacteriota bacterium; assembly: GCA_031279305.1. Taxonomy (GTDB): domain Bacteria; phylum Margulisbacteria; class Termititenacia; order Termititenacales; family Termititenacaceae; genus JAISQA01. The sequence goes on from JAITIS010000013.1 coordinate 11,828, forward strand.
CAAAGCCATAATGCTCTCCGCCACCACGGCGCCAGCCTCGACCGCGCAGACATCGGCGCGCTCGACCAGAGCAGCAGCCGGTTTTTTGGTTTTCCAGTCTATGGTTTGCAGCGGCTTTATCAAGGTCGGAATCGGCTTGAAAGCCAACCGCACAATAATGTCCTCGCCGTTGCTGACGCCTCCTTCGATGCCGCCGGCGTTGTTGGTTTTGCGCAAAATCTTTTTATTCCGGCAAAAAATCTCATCCTGCGCCCGGCTGCCCGGCAGATCCGCCGCGGCAAATCCTAAGCCAATCTCCACGCCTTTGACCGACTGCAAACTCATCAGAGCGCCGGCCAAGCGGCCGTCGAGTTTTCTATCCGGCTGAACATAAGACCCTAAGCCTACGGGAACGCCGGAGGCGCGCAGTTCCGCCACGCCGCCCAGCGAATCGCCCCGCGCTTTTGTCTCGTCAATCTTTTGCCGCAGCAATTCAGCGTCCGCTCCGCCGACACGCAAAATTTTGCTGGAAATATTTATCCGGAAATTTGCCAGAAATTGCTTGCACACCGCGCCGGCCGCCGCCTGCGCCGCGGTCGTCCGCGCGGAGGCGCGCTCCAGCGCATTGCGCAGATCGGCAAAACCGTATTTCGCCACGCCGGCGTAATCCGCGTGGCCGGGACGCAGTCTGGTCACCGGCTCTATTTTGGTTTTGACCGGCTCCGGAGACATTTTTTCCGCCCAGTTTTTGAAGTCTTTGTTTTCCACGAACAGAGTTATCGGCGAGCCGAGCGAGAGACCGTGGAGGACGCCGGATAAAATTTTTACCTCGTCTGTTTCGATTTTTTGTCTGCCGCCGCGGCCATAGCCCTGCTGGCGGCGCGCCAGCTCCGCGTCAATATATTTTTTATCAACAGCCACTCCGGCGGGGAAACCGTCCAGTATCGCCGTAAGACCGGGGCCGTGCGACTCGCCGGAAGTAAGTAAGCGCAGCATAAAAGAATTATAGCATTATTGCTTCCCCGCGCCTTAATTTTTGTTGGGCTGTTAAATATTTTTCCGCCGCGCGCCGCCGGATTGCTCTCGCTTGCGGCAAAACATTTATTTCACCCATAACTTAATTATTGAATTTGAATAACGCCACATCGCCGTCCCGCATCACATACTCTTTGCCTTCCTGCCGGACCAGGCCTTTTTCGCGGGCGGCGTGCAGGGACGGCAGTTTTTTTAGCTCGGCGTAATTGATAATCTCGGCCTTGATAAAGCCTTTTTCAAAATCGGTGTGAATGACGCCGGCGGCCTGCGGGGCTTTGGCGCCGGCTTTAATAGTCCAAGCCTTGGTTTCTTTTTCGCCGGAGGTGAGAAACGTGATTAAACCGAGCAGCCGATAGGCCTGCCGCGCCAAAAGCTCAAGGCCGGATTCCGGCAATCCATATTCCCGCAAAAGCTCCCTGCGTTCAGCAAGCGGCAATTCGGCCAGCTCCGCCTCCAGCTTGGTGGAGATGACCACGGCCTCCGCGCCCTCCGTGGCGGCAATGTTTTTTACGGTTTGCACATACGCATCCGTGTCCGCGGATTTTATCTGCGCTTCGGAAATATTGGCGACATACAGGACGGGTTTTTCGGACAGAAATTGCACGGTCTTTTTTAATTCTTTTTCCGCGTCGTTAAACTCCATATTTCGCACCGGACTGCCGGCGGACAGATGTTCGGCAAGGCGCTGAAATAATTCCGCCTCTTTTTTATCTTCCGGCCGGCCGGATTTGGCTTTTTTCCGCGCGGCGTCGAGGCGTTTTTCCGCGGTCTGCAGATCGGCGTAAATCAGCTCCAGATTGATAATCTCTATGTCGCGCCGCGGATCGACCGAACCGCTGACGTGGACAATATTCGGATCAGCAAAACAACGCGCCACGTGGGCGATGGCGTCCGCCTCGCGGATATTGGCCAAAAATTTATTGCCCAATCCCTCGCCCTGCGCCGCGCCTTTCACCAAGCCCGCAATATCGACCATTTCGATCACCGTCGGGATTACTTTGGCGCTGTTATGCATTTTGGCCAGCGCCGCCAGCCGCTCATCCGGCACCTCGACTATGCCGACATTGGGATCGATGGTGCAAAAAGGATAATTCGACGCCTCCGCGCCGGCGCTGGTGATCGCGTTAAACAGAGTCGATTTGCCGACATTGGGCAGGCCGACGATGCCGATGGAGAAACCCATAGGCGCATTTTATATAGCTTTATCGGATTGGTAAACAAATCTGCTATTCCTGTTTATTACAAACTGATTTATGAAAGTAGCGTGAGTTTTGGCTGCGCGAATATCTTTGCCGCCGCTCGCAATTCTCGCTTGCGGCAAAATATTCGCTACACAACCAGTTTATTTCTGGTAAATCGTTACCTGTATTTCCGCGTCCAGTTTTTCCCGCAACGCGCTCTCGATGAGCTTCAGCGTGCCGGTCCCGGCGCTGGCGCAGCCGCTGCAGGCGCCCTTGTAAATAATCTGCACTTCTTTGCCGGCAATATCCGCCAGCTCCACGCCGCCGGAGTCTTTGGCCAGTATGGGCGTGAGATATTTGGCGAAAACATCCTCCACGGCCTTGAATTGCTGGGCTTTGGGCAGATCGGCAAAAGCAACTTTGCGAGCATTCAAATTGTCCGCGGCCATTTTCTCCCGCGTGTCGCGCAGGATGTCCTCCAGATAATATTTTTTCTGTTCGTGGCCGCCGGAACGAATGCAGGACTTGCAGTAGCCGCCGGCTTTGGTGTAGCGCGTGATCTCCTCGACAGTTTTGAGATCATTTTTGCGGATCACATCGGCGATCATTCCCAGCGTCACGCGCGCGCAGGCGCAGACGATCTCCTGATCTTCCAGCGCGCTGATATCGATATTCTTATGCTTGGCCACCGCGCGCTTGATGACATCATAGGCCATCACCGAGCAGTGCATTTTTTGCCCCGGAAAAGCCGGAGTGTCGGGATCGTCGCGCAGGGCTTTTTCCACATCGAGATTGGTGATCCGCGCCGCGTCGTCCACCCGGCGCCCGATGGTCAGCTCCGCCATCACATCCGCGCTGGCGATCGCCGTGCCGCAGCCGAAAGACAAAAACCGCGCGTCTTTGATAACGTCCGTCTTGAGGTCGACCAGCCAGAAAAGCTGTATCGAGTCGCCGCAGGACGCATCGCCAAAATCCGCCACGACTAGTTTGCATTTTTGCGCTTTAGCGTCTCTGTCCGTAAATGAGCCGCGGTGCGCGGGATTATTCATCCGGTCGTGGACTTTGTGCGAATAAGCCTCCCAGAGGGAAAGGCCGATGAGATCGGATTTGGACATAAGGCCTCCCTAAACCATAGGAAAGGTTAGTATAGCACAAGTTACTTCAGAAGTTGACAAGGAGATTTCGTGAGTGTGCAATATTGGGAATAAATCATTGCTTTCTAATATATACAGAGACTATTTATTCCATCAATATTTTGAAATGAAATAACCAAGGAAGCCGGCAGCGCGCTAGTATTTCCAACCTGTAATAACCATTTACATAATAGGTTAAATTATAAACTTCGTCCCGCATCATTTCTTATCGTGTTAACAAATATATATAT
>JAITIS010000026.1 GCA_031279305.1 Candidatus Margulisiibacteriota bacterium
GCCAAACCAGTACAGTTTGAATTTCAGAATATAGCCCAGACCAAAACTGGCGATGATGATCAGCGCGTCCAGCAGGAGTTTGACCAGCGTAAAAAAACGGCGGAAACGGCTCTTAAACATCCAGCACTCCCGAATAGTCTTTGACCGCGCTGCCCGCGGCTAAAATAGTATTGTCCGGCAGGCGGACATTATCGCCGATTGCCACACCCTCGCCTAACAGACAATTTTTAAGCTCGCAGTTACGGCCAATTTTAACATTTTTTTGCAGAATAGAATTATTGATCCGGCAGTTTTCCCCCACCGCCGCGCGGTCTAAAAAAATAGAATTCTGCAAAATACTGTCTTTGCCGATCAGGCAGTCATCGCCAAAAAACTGCCGGCCACGCAGGGAAACGGAAAAATCTATTTCGCAGTTTTTGCCGTAATAAGATTGATGTATTTTGGCGCCTTTGACCGGGGCGTTTTTAAGCAGCCAGCCGCTGGCCTGAAAATAAGCCGGGTATGTGTTTACGTATTCCAGCCAGCCTGTGTTTTCCAGACAAAATATTCTGCGGCGGGCTTTAAGCATTTCGGCCAGAAAAGTCTGCATCTCAAAACGTTCGTGAAAATAATAAGTGAGGAGCAGCGGATTGACGATGCACAGATTATTAACCGGAGCGCCGGAGCCGAAAACACTGGTGAGTTTATGCCCGCTGTCCTGCTCCACCGCAAAAGTCTCGCCGTGAAAAAAACCGCCGGTCAGGCAGACAATATCCGCCTGCGCAGCCCGGAAAGCGGCGCGCAGTTCCTGCGGCTTAAAAGAAGTCAGGAGCGGCCCGTAAATCAGCAAAAAAGGCTGGTCATTGAGCAATGATTTTAAGAGGTCATATTTGGGCAACTCCGCGCAGGAGTGATAAACCGTCCCGCTCCGGCGCAAATCTACGGCGACGCTGTCTGTCAATACAATTGTCTCTGTAATATCATCATCGGTCTTCAGCCAATCCAGCTGATAATCCAAAATGTCCCGACCCAATATCTGGCGCAGATCCGCAGGCTGGCCTATATCCATAAGCAGAGCGCGCATTATTTACAGCCCCTCAAAAATTCGCGGTATTGCCGCTGGACGGGGATAGAATGGTTAACATTAGCTATTCTTTTCACGAAATGGATCATACAGGGCGATGCAGATAGCCAGACAGAAAAACTCGTAAAATATGACGCGGGTGGCCACCACGCCAAAATTGAAAAGCACCTGCCCCAGATAGACAAACGTCCCGCTGAATAACCCGGCCAGCACGTAGTTGCCTGCGGTGAAACCTTCTTTCCAGAGTTTGCGCAGGATGATAAAAAAGCCCGCCGGCAAGAGCCAGAGATAATACACTATAAAACCCAGAATGCCGCGCGTGGCCAGCATATTGACATAGTCGTTGTGCAGTTTGTCCGGCGTGAATTGATGCCCGCCCTCCAGCACGCCGTAATCCGCGCGGCGGTATTTGGGGTACATCTCTTTGATCATACCCGGTCCCTGCCCCAGCATAGGCGAATCCCGCCACATATAACTGCCGGTTTTCCACATCGAGGTGCGCGCCGTGCCTTTGTTGAAAGCTTCGGCATAGGTCTGGGTGCGGAAAAAGACATTGACACTCTGGGCGGAAATTTTCTTTTCCGCGTGCAGGCGGTTTACTTCGGCCATAACCAGCGAAGCAGTGTCCGGGTCGTTGAGGTTACGGACGCCCTGTCTGGCTAGTGTGGACTTAATCAGATTAGAGGCGTACAGATTAGGCCCGGAAGGAATGACTATCACGGCCAAAAGACCGACCAACACTATATTTAGGATAAGTCGGGCCGGCGCGCCGGTAAAATTGAACCAGATCCAAATATTCAAAAGCAGAATAATCAGCGCCACCGCGGCAATAACGTTAAGGTCTACAGAAGTAAACTGCAAAAACCCGCCGTACATAACCGCCAGCGAGAACATTAGCAATTTTAGCCAGTCGCCTTTGCGCAGTAGAATGAATAAAATATACAGCAGATAAATCACTGACGCGGCTAGCAGCAGAACCAGCAGTATTTTGTGGTAAGCGTAAATCTTAAAAACATACCAAGCGTTAAAGAGAAAACAGCCGCAGCCGATAAACCCCACATCCAGCCAGATATTCTTATTGTCTCGCGCCAGCAGCACAGCCAGACACATTGTTATAGCCAGCGAAAAACCGATCCAAGTTGCCCGGCCAAAAGAGAGAAAATTGCCGACAAAGTGCATAAGCAAAATAGCCGACAAGCCGATTAACAGGAAAAAAATATGGCGGTAATTTCCTAAGTTTTTCAGCGCGGTGATATTAAATTTCCGGAGATAATAAAAGAGCAGTCCGATTATCAGCGGAATATGCATTATTACATAGGGCGCGTAATGCACCGGATTGTTGATACAGCCGAAAACGCGGGACTGCGGATCCACTGACCAGCGCATAAAATCCATACCCGCAGACTGGAATACGCCGTAAACAGCGGACAGCGTGGCGCCAATAACCAGCGAGCCCAAAATCCAAAAAATAGTTTTGCGGTCGCGAACATAGTTTACGTAAAAGAAAACCAATAATATGTAATTAAGTTCCGTGATCAGGCCTTCCCAGCGGTCATAGGCGCCCAGCAAAGCGATATAATGATTGCTGGAAAATACGGCGGAAAAGATATTGACGACCGCGAAAGCCAGCAGCGGCCAGTTCAGCGGGGTTTTGATAAACTGTAATTTTTCTTTTTTAAGAATTGCTCTAATCAGCGCCACGGTTACAATCCAGATCAGCGCGATGCGCACGTTCAGCAGTTTGGAAACTTCAAAAACCGAGCGCGTCAGCGAGGTAAAAATAATCGGCGTGCCCACCGCGATATTTAGGAAAGGCAAACCGATCAATTTATTCCAGCGGGATTTGATGCCGGAAAAATTCCAGTAAAGAATGTCAACAACGATCATAAAAAGGATGGCGATTTGCAAGATATACAGGCCCATATTCTGGAATACCCCCTAAAACATAGTATAACAAACCTATATTAAATTGTATATTTTCAAATACCCGTTTACCATTTTTTCTGCAGTAAAATTTTGCTGAAAATGAGCTTTGGCGCTGCGGGAAAATTTTTGATGAACCGCCGGATGTTCCAAAATATATTTTATTTTTTTCGCAAAAGCGGCGGCGGCATTCGCCGCTGTATAGCCATTCTCGCCGTTTATCACTAATTCGTTAAGCCCGCTGACATTGGAAGCCACGACCGGCAGACCGAAATATTGCGCTTCCAGCACGGACATAGGCATTCCTTCATAGTTGGTTGGCAGCATAAAAACATCTGCCAGTTGGTTGTAGCTTTCCGCATAAGGCAATACGCCCAAGCAAAAAATATTAGGCGGCGGATCTTTTAAGGGTTTTTGGTTGCCAATCCAGATAAAAGCGTATTCCGGCAGCAATTTTGCCGTTTTAAAAAAAAGGTCGAACCGCTTTACAAAAGCGGTTCGACCTTTTTTTAATTTTTTTTCTGGATTGGGCACTCTGGCAATACACAATATTTTTTTCTTGAAATTAGGCGGTAAATTAAATGATTTTAACGTCCTTTTCTGTGGTTTCACGCCGTTGGGCACACAAAAAATATTATGCATAATCCTTTCCTCGCGCAGGCTTTTCACATCATAGCGGCTGACTGCAACAACAGCCCTGCATCTATGCTGCAACAATCGTTCCAGCGGCAGAAATCTACGGTAAACACGGCGGATAGAATCAAAGCCGTGCACTGTATAGATTATTTTATCCGGCGGAAAAGCTAGACGCCCGAGAACGCCTGCCTTTGAGGAGTGCAGGTGAATAATATCCGGACGGTATTGTTTATATAACCGCCTCAAAGCCAAAAATGTCCGCAGATCACTAACGGGAGATATGGCGCGCTTGAGCAGGGGAATATGGATTTTTCTTATTTTGCTGTCAAGCAAGGCAAACATTTGGCCGTCGCCCTCGCCCGCCAGTACGGTCACATCGTGTTTTTTAGCCAGCTTATTGGCTAGATTAGCCATTACAGTCTGCGCGCCGCCGAGTTCGGAGAGGGTGATGAGGTGGAAAATCTTTAGCTTTTTCATTTCTTTTGTCAGTATTTATTCAGAAAACCCAGAATATTTTCCGGTGTAATTGTGGTGAAATTAGTTTCACCGTATTCCGCCAGCCATTCAGAAGGCAGTTTATTTTTAGCTTTTTTATTATTCCATTTTATTTCATAGGCAAAAATCTTTCCGTCTTTTTCTTCCAGCAGATCAATTTCCTGTCCCCGCCAGGTGCGCCAAAAATATTGGTTGGCGTATATTTGTTTATAGCTTCTTATTTTCATTCTTTCTAGGATACAAAAATTTTCCCACAACCCGCCAACATCATCGCGCGTGTCTAAATTATTAAAATTGTTTATGATAGTGTTGCGCACACCAAGGTCATAAAAAAAATACTTGGCTTTTTTATTGATCTCCTTGCGCAGGTTACGGCTGTAGCCGCGCAGTTGAAAAATGACATAAGATTTTTCCAGCAGATCCAGATAACGATTAACAGTTTTCCTGTCGATGCCTAGCACGCCGCCAAGTTCAGAAAGAGAAACTTCTCCGCCGACCTGAAAAGCCAAAAGCTTTAATAAATCAATTAAGATTTTAGAACTTTTAACTTCCTGATACGCCAGAATATCTTTTAACAGCAGCGAATCCGTGAGTTCGCGCAAAAAAAGTTTTTTACTTTTTTTATCCGCGCTATTTATAACGTCTGGATATACGCCAAAAACCAAGAGATTATTTAAGATATATTTCAAAGTCAGCTCCGGGGCATTAGTTTTTTGGCTGTTTAGTATTTCTATAGCAGAAAAAGGAAAAAGATAACAAGTGGTTTTGCGGCCAACCAGCGGTTCTCCAATTTGCCCGTTAATCTCGAAAGCTGACGAGCCAGTGGCAATCACAGCTGTTGTCGGCAGATGATCATTTATCAATTTCAAAGACTGTCCGATGTTTTTAATGTTTTGCGCTTCGTCGATGGCTAAAATATCTGTTTTGCCGACAATTTGTTTTAATTTTTCCAGCGATGGAGTGGAAAATAACTCTTGGGTATCTATTGATGTCCCGTCATAAGCCAGGATTTTTTTAGAACTTTTTTGCAAAAAATCATTCATCAAAGTTGTTTTGCCTGCGCGACGGGGACCGAGCAAGATTAGAGTTTTGCCCTTTTTGAGATGCGACTTTAAGTTTAACAGCCTTTGAATCATATTTTCATAGTAGCGCCTAATTCCCCGAAATGCAAGTATTACAGGGATCTAATTACCCAAAATATTAGTATTTTAGGGAATTTATGAGGCATTTTATAGAATATCGCTGTCTCCGTCAGGTTTGAATAAAGTGATGAGGCGGAAAATCTTTTTCTTGCGCATAGAAAATCTTGTCTTTTTAGCACGTATGCCAGTCATTATGTTAGCATACTTACAATACTTTTCTTTCTGCTAAAAAATTGGTAGTCAAAAAACATTCATTTAATTCAGAGTATTTTTTTATTTCATAAATTCCATCTTTTATTATTCTGTAAAACCGATACTGGGCGCTTAATAGATACCAGAAATCTTGAAAATATGTCCTAGAATCGATATTACAACCGCCAAACTCAAACTGAATATAATCTATGCCACCGCTATCAATTTTATTTTTAGCCCCGTTTAAGGCCAAAAGTTCACCACCCTCTATGTCAAGTTTTAGTAAATGTATCTTAGGTATATTTTTTTCTTTGCAAAAACCATCCAGCGTGTGAAGAGTTATGGTTTCTTTTTTATCTAAGGAAACGTTTAGATATTCAAGATTTCGCTTGTAAATACTGGCTAAACCGGAGCCTTCGGTCTCGTAATATAAAGTAGCATAGATATCTTTATCACTAAATCCAAGATTATACCGCTCTATGTTTTTCATATCTTTGGTATTTTCTGTCATTCTCTCATATGTTATTTTTGCCGGCTCGAAAGCATATATTTTAGCCCGATCCTTTAATATCTTGTTTGTTAATACAGAATAATCACCTTTATTGGCGCCAACATCAAAAACAATAACTTCGGTCAATTTTGTATATTTCTTTTTTATATAATTCAAAACATTTCTTTCTCCAGATACAGCAAGCTCTCCAGCAGGTCCGATATGCATCCCGTTTAATGATAAGCGGTACAGACTTACCCAAAACGGCTGCCATATTTTTCGCCCAAGAGCAAAACCAAGCAATGTTTTTATTACTCGCTTGGTTATGTATGAAATACTCATATTGTCCACCTCATTGTTTTTTAGCGAGCAGATCACTAACGGGAGATATGGCGCGCTTGAGCAGGGGAATATGGATTTTTCTTATTTTGCTGTCAAGCAAGGCAAACATTTGGCCGTCGCCCTCGCCCGCCAATACAGTCACATCGTGTTTTTTAGCCAGCTTATTGGCTAGATTAGCCATTACAATCCGCGCGCCGCCGAGTTCGGAGAGGGTGATGAGGCGGAAAATCTTTTTTGTCTTTGCGTTCATACACATTTCCATTTGTTTCATTTCGTCGTGTTATTCAAGCAAATTACTTGTTCTGATTATTGCTTCAGCGATAAATTTTTCCAGCGGTTCAGAAAGCTCTCTAGTCTGGCAGATTTCCAAATACTTATAATAAGCGCTGCGCCGTTCTTTGTTGATTACCGGAGGCGCCAGCCCAAGGTGTAGCGCCTTGATGAACAACAAGAGCCTTCCGGTTCGCCCGTTACCATCACTAAACGGATGAATCCTCTCAAATTCCGCATGAGAAACAGCCAACAGCCGTATGGGATCCTCTGTTTCTACATTGACCATAGCACACCAAACTTTAATAAGTTTGGAAATCTTTATATAGTTTGCCAGCGGGATAAACGCGCCTCTAATCCGCGCACCGTGGTTGCGGTATTCTCCAGCATTGGAAATAATGCCGTTCATCAAGCGCAGGTGCACAGTTTTTAGCAAATCCGCGGTGAATGTAAATTTTTTTCCTTGTGTTTTCAGCTCATCCAGCAAGAAATTCAAGGCAGCTTGATGATTAACTGCCTCCCTCTGCTCAACGGTGGTGCGGTTTCTCAGAACTTTGTTGTCAAAGAGTACCGCTTCAACATCTTTTTCGGTCATCGTGCTGCCTTCAGTGCCATTGCTGTGATAGGTTAAGTTCACGGTAATCCGATCGAGCACAGCGCGGTTGCCGAGCAGTTTATTGACACCGAATTTTCTGGTCAGGGCGGTCTGTTTTGTCAGCAAAACATCTTTGCTGGCTATGTCGTCCGTACCTAAAATTTCTGCAAATAAGACCTCTATCCGCTCTCTAGCGCCAGCCCGCGGCTCTGCCTTTCCATTTACCCACTTATTGAGCGTTACAAAAGTAACAGCTAGCTTATCCGCAAGGTTTTCTTGGCTCCAGCCGCTGGCGGCCAAAATTTTTGCTAGTTTTGCCCTGTATTTTTCCATAAGTTTATTATATAAAGTTTATAAACTTTGTCAAATATTATAAACCTTGTGGCATCAGGTGGAATTCTTATTTATTAAGAGGCTATTTAACTTAGGTTTTATTTATCACCGCGGCAAATAATTTATGGCGGAGATGACGCACCGTGTAGTTTGGATTGGCGTCCAGAATTAGTTTTTCTAAAACTTGCTTGTCATCAGGCAGGTGGTAAGTGCACAAAGCTAATTTTGGCGCGAATTTTTTAAGAGTTTGTGTCGCGCCTTTTAATAAATCTCGCTCTGCCCCTTCTATGTCCGCCTTAATAAAATCCACGTGTCGTAAATGATTTTCTGCCACAAAATTATCCAGAGTGGTAACTGCGATTGTTGCCCCAGTCCCCTGCGCAAATTGATTGCCGCCGCCTCTTAATGAATTAGCTCCGCTATTATGTTTGTCTATATAGAACGGCAGTTTGGCCTCACTAGCCCCCAGCCCTTTAGGTACGGGAATAATTTTATTACCATTTAGTTCAGCGGTTTTTTGCAAAACATTAAATATATTATCGCCC
>JAITIS010000042.1 GCA_031279305.1 Candidatus Margulisiibacteriota bacterium
GAACAGCGTCCAGAGAGCATATGCTCCATAATCTCCGCGGATTCTTTCTGCGTAAAAGTGTTTTTATCAATCAATTTTTGGATAACCTGCGTCAGATCACGCATAAATTTACCCCCGGCACAATAAACATTATAGCACAATTATTTCAACAGCCGCCCCTGTCTGTCGTATACGGCAAACACATCTGGCGAAACTTTGGTTTTCAAAAGGAGATAGTCCGCTGAAATATTGGACGTGGCCAGCCAGCTGGCGTAATCAAATTGCGGCACCTGCCAAAAATCCTGTCCGGACTTCAACCAAACTTCCAGCAATTCTTCTCCGGTGTCAAGGATAAGCAATCCCGCGCCGCGCGCGACACGCCAAAGGGCGCCGTCCGCGAAACGGTAGACCGTAGAGCGCTCCAGATAATACGGCAGTTCCGGCCGGCTGGCCTTGATGAGCAGAGGAAATTCCAGATCTTTAAGGCGCAGGACATATTCGCCCGGCCGCGCGCGAAAACGGAAAACCAAATTTTCTCTGGCGTCCGGCAGAACCTCCGGCCAGAAAAAATCGGCTTTGTTTATGGCTATAGATCTCTCTCCAGACAATAAAACCTGCTCTGGATTTAAGATAAAAGTTTCCGCGGAGTCATTGCGGATGTCTGCCGTTACCACGATATATTCAGCATAGGCGCGTGCCGACAGGGCAAAAGTCACTCCCTGGAAGGTCTGCGCGGCGGGCGGCTGAAGCACAACACGGTAAAAAATATTCCCCGCCGGGAGCAAAGCGGCAAGACACAGTGCGAATAAAGCCCGGCGCATAGTCATAATGACTGAGTTATTATACAATAAAGCACCCTATGGGCTTAACTGTTGCGGAAAAAATACTCAGCGCTCATCTCGTCAAAGGCGAACTGAAACGCGGCGCGCCGCTGGCTATCCGCATAGACCAGACACTCACGCAGGACGCGACCGGCACTATGGCTTTTTTGCAGTTCGAGGCGCTGGGGCTGCCGCGGGTCAAAACTGATCTGTCGGTCAGCTATGTCGATCACAATACTCTGCAAAACGATTTCTTGAATATGGATGACCACCGCTATTTGCAGACAGCCGCGGCTAAATACGGCGTCAAGTTTTCCCGTCCCGGCAACGGTATCTGCCATCAGGTGCATCTGGAGCGTTTTGGCCGGCCGGGCACTACCCTGCTCGGCTCCGATTCGCACACGCCCACCGGCGGCGGACTGGGCCAGCTGGCTATCGGCGCGGGCGGGCTGGATGTGGCCTGCGCTATGGCCGGACAGCCTTTTTATCTTGTTATGCCGCAGATTATAAAAATAAATCTCACCGACAGACTGCCGGATTTTGTCTCGGCCAAAGACATCATACTGGAAGCGCTGCGCCGGCTGAGCGTCCGGGGCGGCATCGGCAAAATAATCGAATATGCCGGAGCAGGAGTAAAAACCCTGTCCGTGCCGGAACGCGCCACGATCGCCAATATGGGCGCGGAGTTGGGCGCGACCACCAGCGTGTTTCCATCGGACGCGGCAACCAAACAATTTTTGCAGGCGCAAAACCGCGGGGCGGATTGGCAGGAAATCACGGCTGACGCGGATGCTGTGTATGACACGGAGATCCGCATTGACCTGAACACGCTGGAGCCGCTGGCCGCCTGTCCGCATATGCCGGATATCGTCAAAAAAATCGCGGAAATAAAAAATTTGCGGGTTGATCAGGTGCTCATCGGCTCCTGCACAAATTCATCTTACAAAGATTTAATGACCGTCGCCTATCTGCTAAAAGGACAAAAGATTAACCCCAATGTATCTCTGGGTTTGGCTCCCGGCTCCCGGCAAACGCTGGAGATGATCGCGGCCAACGGCGCGCTGGAGACAATAGTCGCGGCAGGAGCAAGAATACTGGAATCCGCCTGCGGCTTCTGTATCGGGATGGGACAGGCGCCCAGCAGCGGCGGCGTGTCGGTGCGCACCAGCAACCGCAATTTTCAGGGACGCTCCGGCACCCAAGACGCCGGCATATATCTCGTCTCGCCGGAAACCGCCGCGGCCACGGCTCTCACCGGCTATTTGACCGATCCGCGCGCGCTGAAATTAAAGCCGTGTAGATTTACGCCGCCGCACAAGTTTCAGACAGACGATAGCATGGTGCTGGAGCCAAATCCAGCCACGGAGATAATCCGCGGCCCGAATATCAAGCCCTGCCCCAGACGCGGCGTTTTGACCGAAATCTTAAACGGTGAAATATTGCTCAAGACCGGCGACAATATCACCACCGACGACATTATGCCCGCCGGCAGCAAAATCCTGCCCCTGCGCAGTAATGTGCCGGCTATTGCCAGTTACGTATTTGCGGGTATTGATCCGTCTTTTGCTAAACGCGCGCTGGATAAAAAAGGCGGTTTCATCGTAGGCGGTGAAAACTATGGACAAGGCTCGTCCCGTGAACACGCCGCGCTGGCGCCGATGTATCTGGGCATCAAGGCAGTCATCGCCAAGTCTTTCGCGCGCATCCACAAAGCCAATCTGATCAATTTCGGCATACTGCCCTTGACTTTTGTCAATCCGGCGGATTACGCCAAAATAACACGGGGAGCCAAATTAGAAATGGCGAACATCATCAGCGCCTTAAAACAGCGGGCGAACATCACCGCCGTGGTTGAAAATCAGAAAATAGAATTAACCTGCGAACTTTCCGCCAGAGACAGAAAAATACTTATCGCCGGGGGAATGCTGAATTTTGCAGCACAAACTTAACCGGAAAACGCACCTGCACATTTTTATTCAAGCCGGGGAAACGCCAATTGACGGCAGAGTCAAGCGCGGCAATATCCAATATTTTGTAGCCGGAAGAGGCCAGCAAAGACGCGCCCTGCACAGCGCCCAGCCGGTCTATGCGCAATAACAGGACTGTCTCTCCCTGCCAGCGGTTCAGCAAAGCCAGCGGCGGATAGCGCGGGGCTAGATTATCTGGATGAGCGTAAGCGCTCAGCTCTGCCACGCCGAGAGTTTCTTCAGAGAAAACCGCGCTGTTTTTTTCAAGAATACCGCTATCGGCAGGCGGAGCGTAAAAAACGGCCGGCAGAACCATAGCGCGCGGCAAAGCGCTGCCGTGCGCAAAATTACCGGGCAGGACAAAACCGCACGCCGCCGCATAAGCCGTGACAGCCAGCAAATGCAGCAGCAGAGATATAAAAAAATACCTAATCATAATACTATTATACTATACAAACATACCGCCGCCGCGCACCGACGGAGTAGCGTAAGCGCGCCGGCAAATATATTCATTGCGCAGAAAATATTTTCATAAAGCAAAGTTTACCTGCGCTATGCCGCGTTCCTGCAAATGATGCAGGACATCATCCACCCTGCTAAATCGCACGTCAGCGTCCGCCTTGATCAGCACCGGCAGACCGTTCAGCTCCGTCAGACCGGTCACATTACGGCTGGTAATAGCGACAGTCTGATACTGTTCGGTTTTTTCGCTTTTGCCGGACAATCTGGTTTTGACAGAACCGGACTGGACTATCGCCGCGCACAGGAAAAAAAACAGCAGCAAAAAAACCGTGTCTAGCAAAGGAACCAAATCAATATGCGGCGGGCGCCGGCGCGCGGTGCGGTTTCGCTCACCGCGCATTGTCAATCTTGTGCGTAAAATAATTATAAAAAACCAAATCCGTCAGAGCGATAATCAGTCCGGCGGCCGTCGTCTGCAGGGCGATGGCTATGCCGCCGGCGATGGACTGCATATCGGCGGTCAACGAGTAACCGCCGAAAGCCTGCCTTATGCCCCAGACCGTGCCGAGTATGCCCAAAAGCGGAGCCACAGCAATGACAGTCGACAACAGATACAAATGCCGCTCCGCGTCTCTGGCGACGTATTTTTGGCGCGTCCAGAAAAAAACCAGACGCTCCAGTATCACCGCCAGAGAAACGACCGAGCAAATCCCCAGCAAAACTAGAATAAACACTGCAGGCCTATGACCGCCGTGCGCAGATCGGCGGGGGTGTAGTAAACAGGTTCGCCGGCCAAAGCTTTGGTGTCATAAATATTATTAAATACATTGTGAACATTAAGATACAAATTCAATCCGGCATATGGTTGATAAGCAATATTGGCTTCCGTAAAAGAATAAGCCGGAACAAAAGCATACTCATTAACGTGGTCGCTGTCAGCATATTGCTTATCCACAAAATTTTGCACCAAATTCAAAGACCAAGCGCTAATCGTATAATTCACGCCAAAACTATACACCTGCTCTGGAGCCAAGGGCAGAGCGTATCCTGACAAATCTATAGTATCAGACGCAGTCCAATCAACCACCACTGCATCTACAAACCTAGCTTTGGTATAATTATAGTTACCAAAAACTTGTAAGCTATTAGTCAATTTTTGTTCAATATTCAGGTTAAAACCATCACGATTGGTTTTCTGGGCATTTTGATTAGTACCGCTATAAGTTATCGGGTCGGCGATATAAATTATTTCATCATCAACAATCGTATTAAAAACATTCCAGCCAAAATTGGTGTAGGCATTCTGCCAACGCACGCCGAAAGCCTGAGTTTTGGCTAATTCCGCAGAGAGGTTTTCATTTCCTCCTCCCCATTGATTGCCAAACAAATAAGAAAAAGCAGGCGCCTTAAAAGCCTCGCCATAGCTGAAGTAAGTCTGCCAGTCGTTCAAAAAATTTAGGCCGACCTCGCCGTTGTGCGCGCGTTTGGCAAATGATTTGTATTTACGCGGGGCTGATCGGTCTATATTGTCAAATTGCACATAATCCACGCTGTCCTCGCGCGCGCCGTAGCGCACATAAAGAGGGCCAAAACGGTCGAAGTACTGCGCATAAGGCGCGTACTCGCCTTTAGCAGTAAAAATATCATAGGTTTTACTCAAGTAATCGCCTACGTTATAATATCTAAAACGAATGTCCGCTAATCGATAATCATAGCCTAAAGTGATTTTTTCGCGATAAGTCAACTGCCCCAAATAACTATTACTGCTTTCGCTCATTCTGGTCAAAGTAGTAGACATAGTTCTGCTAACAGACTTATAATCAGCGTTCCTATTCCGCACACCCAGATTTAAGACATATTTCCAGTCGTCATTCAAACTGCCGATATATTCCAGATTGGTCTGGTTGGTGTCAATCGCCCGTCTAGCGCCTTTGGGAATAGCCTGCCAGCGGTCGTCCAAAATCTCATCTTCGGTCAGCTGATTGGGAAATTTCACATAGGATGCCCCCGTTTTATAATATAAATTTAGCTCGGAATTTTCCGTAAACCAGCCCAGTTTGCCAGAAAGGCGCTGATCGCGGTAGGATGACTGCTCCCGCTGGCCGGATGCGGCCAGATTATCAAAATTTAAGCGGTAATAAAAATTATCCGCGAACACATCGCCCAGAGTAAAACCTTGTCGGCCAAAACCGTAAGATCCGGCTTCGACCAGCACGGATTTTTGCGGGGTTTTATTGGTCACGATATTTAACACGCCGGCAAAGGCCCCGGAACCGTATTGCGCCGAACCCGCGCCGGGCAATATCTCGATGCGTTCTATATCCGCCGCCGGGATATTCATCCAGTACACCACATTGTCATCGGCTTCATTGACCTTGACGCCGTCCACAATCACGACCACTTCTTCGCCTTTAGTAAAACCGTTCCAGTTGAGCGTCCAATCCAGCGGACTGCCCGTGGCATTGCTGTATTTGGCAATGCCGTATTTTTGCAGAACATCCGGCACGGTCAGCGCGCCGACAGCCTGAATGTCCGCCGAAGTGATGACCTGCGCGGCTCCGTAATAGCCGGACTGCAATGAGCCGTCATAGAGCCGCTTGCCGACCACTGTAATTCCTGCTGTTTCATAAACTTGGGAAAAAGCCAGACCGAGCACCAGAACACATAGCCAGCAAAACTTCTGCATAGATTTCCTCCGCGGGAGATATTTGCCAAATCAAGTATTCCGACTGCGCAGGTTTCGGGCAAGATAATTTTATTTTATCTTGCGCGCCTGCTCACGGCTGCGGGACAGCGCTGGACTTACACCAGACTTTCCTCAAAATAGCATTAAGGCAGATAGTAACAAACGCGCCGGAAAAACACAACATAAAATTTCAATTCAATTTCCGCACAAAAGTTGCGAAATCTAAATGTAAGGGGTGTGTTATGAAAAAGCTGATTTTAATCTCCCTGATTTTACTAGCGGCGGCTCAAGCCTCGATTTCCAGACTGTATATCGGCGAAACCGGAGGACAGCTGATGGCCGGTGTGGACACCAGAATAAATTTTGGCCCGTTTTTCGTGGGCGGCGACGTCAAGACGGTGATCCGCAAGACCGCGGTCAACGAGGATGAAAAAGTCATCGGTTTTATGCCGGATCGCACGGATTATAAAACCGCCTGCGGCATAAGCGTCGGCGATTTTGAGCTGGAATACGCGCACACCTGCTACCATCGCGTGATCTCGGATAAAGATCTGGCCGTCTATGCGGGCAATCAGCTGATCAGCGACACCAATACCATCAGCGTAAAAATAGGATTTTAGAAAACTAGGCGGCGCTCACACCCAGATATTGCAGCGCAAAATTCAAAGCCGCCTGCGGGTTATCGTCAGCCATTACTTCTGTCAGCAGATTTTTAGCTTTATAGAAATCTATCAACGGCTGGGTTTTGGCCAAAAAAGTCGCAAAACGTTTGCGGATCGTCTCTTCCCGGTCATCCTCGCGCTGGATCAGCGCTCCGCCGCAGGCATCGCAAATGCCGGCTTTTTGCGGCGGCAGATTGAGCAGATGATAGGGCCGGCCGCATTTTTGGCAGGACACGCGGTTAATCAAACGGCGGATCACTCTGTCTAACTCCACGTTTAGATAAAACACCGCGGCCAGCGGACGCCCCAGCTCAGTCATTATCTGCTCCAGCAGTTCAGCCTGCGGTATAGTGCGGGGAAAACCGTCCAGCAAGACGCCGTTTTGGCAGGCGTCCGCATTCAAGGTATCCCGGATCATCTGTCCGATCAGCTCATCGGGAACAAGCGCGCCTGTGCTGACAAAATTATTTATTTCCGCGCCCAGTTTAGAGCCGGAAGCGATGACTTCCCGCAGCAGATCGCCGGTGGAAATATGTTTGATGCTCAAACGCGGGCATAAATCCGCCGCCAGAGTGCCTTTGCCCGCGCCCGGCGCGCCGAGAATGATCAAATCCATTTACCTGATCAGCCCTTCATATTTACTGTTCACGACCACCATATCGATCTGGCGCATCAAATCCAGAGCCACGCCGACCATAATCAAAAGCGCCGTGCCGCCCAAACCCATAAAGGTATAGATCTTGGTAATATTAGCCGTGACCGTGGGCAGAATAGTGATGATAGCCAAAAAGGTGGCGCCCAAAAAAGTCAGCTGGGAAATAATTTTATCCAGATACTGCACGGTCGGCTGGCCGGGGCGCACGCCCAGAATAAACCCGCCGTATTTCTGGATATTATCCGCCAGTTCTTTAGGATTGAAAGTGATCGCCGTATAAAAATACGTGAAGAAAAAAATCAAAAAAGCAAACACCGCCATATACCAGACGCTGCCCGGCCGCAGGGCGTCGGACAGAACGGAAAGCAGCGGGAAAAAATTGGCCAGCATTGCGGGAAACATCAGCATAGACGAAGCGAAAATAATCGGCAGCACGCCGCCCTGATTGATGCGCAGGGGTATGTACGTGGCCTGTCCGCCGTACATTTTGTTGCCGACGATTTTTTTCGCGTACTGCACGGGTATCTTGCGCTGGGCATCCTGCACGATCACGATACCGATGACCACCAGCGCCAGCACGGCTACCAAAAAAAACAAACCCGCGTAAGAAGCCGGCGTAAGCATTACTTTCAGCGTGCCGGAAATATAGCCGGGCATACGCGAAATAATACCCACAAAAATCAACAGCGAGGCGCCGTTGCCAATGCCGTTCGTGGTGACCAGCTCCGAAAGCCACATCAAAAAAGCCGTGCCGCCGACCATCGTCAGCGCGGAGGTCAGCACAAACCACCAGTAAGAAAGATAACCAGTATTGATCGAAATCAAATTAGAATTTAAGAAACTGATAGAAACGGTCAGTCCCTGCAAAAAGCCCAAAGCCAGCGCTAAATAACGAGTGTACTGCGCGATTTGCTTGCGTCCGGACTCGCCCTCCTGCGTCAATTCTTTGAGCGAGGGAATAATAATGGTCAAAAGCTGAAGAATAATCGAAGCATTGATATAAGGAATAATGCCCATCGAAAATATCGAAAAATTAGTCAACGCGCCGCCGGAAAACAAATCGACAAAACCCAAAACAGAGCTGTTCGCCGCGCCGCCCGCGTCAAACAGCTCTTTTAAGCCAGAAGTATCGATGCCCGGCAAAGCGATGAAAGTACCGATCCGTGAAACCGCGACCATAGCCAGAGTAAACAATAATTTTTTGCGCAGATCGGGCAGTTTGAAAATATATTTCAGATTGGACAGCAAAAACCCGCCCCTTTTTTTAATTTTATTTTACTATCTGCAGGGTCTGCACGGAACCGCCGGCCTGCTGGATTTTTTCTTTGGCCGCGGCGGAAAAAGCGTGCGCCTGCACGGTCAAAGCGGTCTTGATCTCGCCGCCGCCCAAAATTTTTAAGAACTGGGTATTCTTGCGCACAACGCCGGATTTGATCAGCGCAGCTAGATTGACCGCGCCGGACCCAGCCGCGGCTTCCAACCGTCCGGCATTGACCACTGCGTACACAATCTTGCCCGCGGGCTGGAAGCCGCGCAGTTTGGGCGTGCGTTTATACAGAGGCTTCTGGCCGCCCTCGTGGCCGGCATAAACGCCGCCGCCCGCGCGCGAGCCCTGGCCTTTATGCCCCCGTCCGGCCTGCTGCCCCTGCCCGGAAGCGTGGCCGCGGCCCAGACGTTTGGGTTTTCTTCTGGCGCCCCGATCTGCGCGCAGTTCATTAAGCCTCAACGCCATTTTATTCTCCTTTGCCCGTATTGGCGTATATTTTGTCGCCGTAATTTACCGCTCTCTCGCTGGTATTGTAAATCGAAATTTTTACGCCGCGCAGGCTCTCCACGGTTTTCTGATCCAGCAGGCTGCGAAGAGCATAGATCGTCGCGCGCGCCGCATTGACCGGAGATGAAGAGCCTTTGGATTTAGCCACCACATCTTTAATGCCGGCTAACTCCAGCACCGCCCGCACCGCGCCGCCAGCGATCACACCGGTGCCCTTGCGCGCCGGTTTAAGTATCACTCTGGAGGCTTCGTATTTACCCTCTATATCGTGCGGTATTGTCGTGCCCAAAAATTTTACTCTGATCTGGGCTTTTTTCGCGGCCTCGATCGCCTTGCGGATCGCCTTGGGCACCTCGATGGATTTGCTCACGCCAAATCCGACATTGCCTTTCAGATCGCCGACCACCACCGCGGCGCGGAAACGCATATTCTTGCCGCCTTTGACCACCTTGGTCACACGGTCTATAGCCACAACCCGCTCCTGCTGGTCTGTATTTCTCGCGTTAAAATCTTTTTCTGGCATCAGCTAACTCCTTGTTTAGAATTCCAACCCGGCGGAGCGCGCGGCATCCGCCAGAGCCTTGATTTTGCCGTGATATAAATAACGCCGGCGGTCAAAATTTACTTTTTTAACACCGGCGGCGGCGGCTTTTTGAGCAATGACCGCGCCGAGCTGGCGGGCAGTCTCAATATTGTTTTTCTCCGCCTTGGCGGAAACAGCATAGGCCAGCGTCACCGCCCGGCTGTCATCGATGACCTGCGCCGTGATATGCTTCAGCGATTTGTACACAGCCAGCCGCGGACGTTCCGCCGTACCCAGCACCTTTCTGGCCCTATCCAGTGTTCTTTTTAGTCTAGCCATTTTTGCTCCTCTATTATTTGGCGGCTTTGCCGGCTTTGCGCGCAATAACCTCATCGCTGTAGCGGATGCCTTTGCCTTTGTACGGCTCCGGCCCGCGTATCGCCCGGATATTGGCGGCCACCTGACCGACAGCCTGTTTATCCGCGCCTTCGATAGTCAAAACATTGTTGTCCAGCTTGAAAGTTATGCCGGGCACTTCGCCAAACTCCACATCGTGCGAAAAACCCATCTGGATATTTAAGCCTTTGCCTTTGGCCTGCATTCGGTAGCCGACGCCGTCCCAAGTCAGCGTTTTGGCAAAACCGGCGGTCACGCCTCTGACCATATTGTTCAAGAGCACGCGGTAAGTGCCGTGCAGGGCCAGCGTGGCTTTTTCCTCGTCGCTGTTAGTCAAAACCACCGAGCTATCTTTTTTTTCTATCTTGATCGTCTTGCGAAAATCTTTGGTCAGCGCACCCTTAGGTCCTTTGACCGAAATTTTATAAACCGCTCCGGCATCCTGAATATTGACGTCCACGCCCTGCGGGATCGCCACCGGAGCTTTGCCTATTCTGCCCATCCTATCCTCCTACCACATCCGGCAAATAGCTTCACCGCCGGTTTGTTTCTGGCGGGCTTCTTTACCGGACAAAACGCCTTTGGGCGTGGTTAGCACGATCGCGCCGTAGCCGTTGCGCACGCGCGGTATTTTATCTTTGGCCAGATACACCCGGCGCCCGGGCTTGCTCAAACGCTCGATATGATTGAGCGCCTTTTCTCCCGTCGGCCCGTATTTCAGCGTGACGCGCAGATAATAAGGCGCCGCGCCGTCTTTTTGGTAAGACTCGACCTCGCTGATAAATCCCTCGCGCTTCATCACGTTCAAAACCGCTTGACGCAGTTTGGAGAAAGGCAGCTCCACCTGTTTGAAACCGACGGATGACCCGTTGCGGATTATGGTGATCATATCGCCTAAAGAATCAGTCCTGCTCATTACTTTTGCTCCTTACCAGCTGGCTTTGCGCACTCCGGGTATCTTGCCCTGCGCGGCGTACTCCCGGAAACAAACCCGGCAAATATTGAAAAAGCGAATAAACCCGCGCGGCCGTCCGCAGATCTGGCAGCGGTTATGTCGGCGCACGCCGAATTTGGGTTTTCTTTTCGCTTTTTCTTTCATCGCTGTTTTGGCCATTAACTTCTCCTATTTTTATTTTTTCCGCCGGCCGCCGGCGCAAATCTGATTATTTTCTAAACGGCATACCTAGTTTTTCCAGCAGAAAATACGCCTCTTTAGGCGTCTGCGCCGTTGTGCAGATCGTGATGTCCATCCCGGTTAGTTTTTGCACATTTTCAAATTTGACCTCCGGAAAAATAATCTGCTCCTGAATGCCCAGAGTGTAATTGCCCCGGCCGTCAAAAGAATTTTTCGGCACGCCGCGGAAATCGCGGACTTTGGGCAGAGCCAGATTAAGCAGTTTGGCCAGAAAATCATACATCTTGCGCTGGCGCAGAGTGACCTTGCAGCCGACCGCTAGATTTTCTTTAAGCTTAAAATTCGAGATCGCTTTTTTGGATTTAGTCACGACCGCTTTTTGGCCGGTGATCTGCTGCAATTCCTCGACAAAAATATCCACATTTTTGACGTTGTCCGTGGCGATCTTGCCCAATCCTCTGTTGACCACCACTTTGGTGATCTTCGGCACCATCATCGGATTGGCATAGCCAAACTCCCGCATTAGGGCTGGCGCTACTTCTTTTTGATATTTTTCTTTCAGGTCTAACATTGCCGCTCCTAATTATTTATCAATGACCGCCGCGCATTTTTTGCAGACACGGACTTTTTGGTCTTTTACCATTTTGAAACCCACGCGCACCGCTTTTTTGCAGGACGGACAAACTATTAGTGCTCTGGCCGCCGCGATCGGCAGCAGTTTTTCGAGGATGCCGCCCTTGTGCTCCTGCGCCGGTTTGGTGTGGCGTTTTACTTTGTTCACATTATCAACCAGCAGCTTGTCATTCAGCACGGCCAGCACTTTTTCCTGCCGGCCCCTGTCTTTGCCGGAGATTATTTTTACCAGATCGCCTTTTTTTATTCTCTTCGCCATTTTTTACCTCTTTACAATACTTCCGACGCGCGCGAAATAATTTTCGCATAGCCATAGTCTTTAAGCTCGCGGGCTACCGGCCCAAAAATACGGGTGCCTTTAGGTTCTTTGGATTTCGGATCGATGATCACGCAGGCATTGTCGTCAAAACGCAGATAAGAGCCGTCCGGGCGGCGCAACGGACGCTTGGTGCGCACCACCACGGCTTTGTGCACTTCGGCTTTTTTTACTGCCATTCCGACCGAGGCTTTTTTGACAACCACAGTCACCACCGCGCCGACCGTCACTTCTTTTTGGTGCGAGTTGCCGGGTATGTGCATTATGAGCGCCTCGCGCGCCCCGCTGTTGTCCGCCACCACCATTCTGGATTCTCTTTGCAACATTTTTTCTCCTCAAAAATTACAATTTGTCAATATTTTCTAAATTATTTTCCACTTTGGCTTCCAGCGATTTCGCCGCTTTTTTTGTGATCTCTGCCAAGCGCCAGTTTTTAGTCCGGCTCAAGCGGCGGGTCTCCATAATCAGCACTTCATCGCCCGGTCTGGCTGTGTTCTGCTCATCGTGGGCGTGGTATTTTTTGCTCACGGTGATGATCTTGCCGTAACGGGGATGGGCTTTCTGCGTATTGACCTGCACAACTATGGTTTTGCTCATCTTGCTGCGCAGAACTATGCCCTGCCGGACTTTTCTGGTTGTTTCTCTTTTGGCTGTTTCAGACATTATTGCTCCTCTTTTTTAAGCCTTTTTT
>JAITIS010000060.1 GCA_031279305.1 Candidatus Margulisiibacteriota bacterium
AGAGGACTGGGAAAGCGGCATAGACACGGAGAATATAACTTTGTCTGTGTCCGGCGATGATTATGCCAGCACAAAATTAAGCGTCAGCGGTGACAATAATATCTTACAGGTCACTTTTAACCCGCCAGTCGAATTTGAGCTTGGCCAAACCGTGAATGTGACGCTAAATGTCAATGACCGC
Organism: Candidatus Margulisiibacteriota bacterium; assembly: GCA_031279305.1. Taxonomy (GTDB): domain Bacteria; phylum Margulisbacteria; class Termititenacia; order Termititenacales; family Termititenacaceae; genus JAISQA01. Next base: position 182 of record JAITIS010000060.1, read on the forward strand.
GCAGGCAACACCAATAATGTTGTCTTCGCCTACACAATAGTTTTAGACACGGAACCGCCGGTTATTACAGTAGTTTATCCATCCGCAGACGCGGTTACCAGCACATCGATCACGCTAAAATTCCGCGTGACAGATGATATATCAAATATTGACATTGACAGCATAGAAATACAGCGTAACGGCGAAATACTGGATATTTCTAGCATAGCCAAAAACATCTCTGATAAAAGACTGGATGCCGAGCTAGACTTAAATAATTTAGGTTATAACCAGACCGTGACTATCAGCATCAAAGCCAAGGATATTGCCTGCACGGGAAGCGCTTCTGTCACTATTTCGTTCCGCACCGAACCAGACCGGATAAAACCGGAAATTCAAGCTCTATCCCCTCTGCCTGGCGCGGTAAATGTACCGGTCAATACAGTAATTACTATCAACCTAATTGATAATGAGACTGAAATAAATAACGGCAAAACTTACTTTAGAATAAATGGATCTACCATAAGCCTGGCTCTGAATAACAATTTGAAACCTATAGCGAATAATCATTATCAAATCACGTACACGCCCAGTCCCAATCTGCTCTACAGCGCCACTTATAATATCGCTGTGGAGACAGAAGACACCGCAGGCAATACCGGAAACTATATCTATAGTTTCCGTACTGAAGCTGATACTTATCCGCCCGCCCCGCCGCTAATGAACATTCCGGGAGTAACTTCGATAAACGCCAGAGAGTTTGTATTAAGCGGAAATATAACAGAAGCTGGCAGTCTAGCTGTCTATGCCAACGCACAACAAATATTTACAAAAAACATTCCGTCTGGAGAATTTAACATTGCCCTAAATATAGAAATGCTCAAACAAGCCGGGCTGGCCGTACCGGGAAGTGTTGTTATCACCAGCAGATTAAGCGATAGTTCCGGCAATACCAGCGGCGATTCCGCTCCGCTGTTTCTGGATATAATTAACAAATCATTTACCAGCAGCCAAGAGAGCAGTTTCAATGTACTCGTTCCAGCCGGCGCTTTCCAGGAAGAAGTGGTTGTCAATGTCTTACCTTTAACATACATCGGCTATTTGGAAGGTCTGAGGTATTTCGAGACAATAGCCGCGGACATCAGCGTTATAGGCTCTGCCAAACAGCTGGAGGCTATTACTATTGCGATGCCTCTGCCATCCACCGGAAGCCGTACGGTATGTTATTACAATGACAGCAAAAATAAATGGGAGATTGTCACCAGAACGCCCAGTATAAACGAAATCGCCGGAACTCTCAGTTTTCCAACAAGCCATTTGTCCATATTTGCGCTGGGGGATATTATCAATTTGAACACCACCCAAATCAGCGATTATGAAATTATCCTCGCGCCCAATCCGGTCAAGCTGGCTCAGGAGCCGTTGCATTTTGTTTACAAAGTGCCCAACAGCGCCAGAGCCGAAGTGCGCATTTACGCGCTCAACGGCCGGCTGCTCGCCAAATTTAACAGAGAACTGTCCGCCGGGCTGGGCGAGTTTATCTGGGACGGCGAAAATAACTGGAATGAGCGCATCGGCAACGGCGTTTATTTAGCTTACATCACGCTGGAAGATAACGTAACCGGAGAGAAAGAAATCATCCGCGGCAAAATTGCCGTGCTAAATTAGAGCGGTGATAAATCGCGCGAATTCTCTGCGAGCGCTTTACTACTGGCCGCAAAGCGAGCAGTGATCCCGGCGCGATTCGAACGCGCGACCGCTACATTAAAAGTGTATCGCTCTACCGACTGAGCTACGGGACCACGAAACGGATTGTAAATATACAAGTAAACTTATCTTTTGGCAACTTAAAGCCTAAACTAAATCCCGCACAAAGTCCGCGATGCGGCTTAAACCATCCTCGACACATTCAGTCGAACAGGCGTAAGACAGGCGAATATAATTATCGTCACCAAAAGCGATGCCGGGCACCACCGCCACCAATTTTTCGGAGAGAAGCGCTCCGGCCAGCTCCAGAGAACCGGCAATTTTTTGGCCTTTGTAAGTTTTGCCGTACAGCGCGCTGACAGCTGGAAAAACATAAAAAGCTCCCTGCGGACAGGGACACTGGATGCCCGCTATTTTCTGGAAAGCGCCGACTATATAATCCCGCCTGGACTGAAAAGCGCAGACCATCCGCCCTACGCTGGATTGATCGCCCCGGATCGCTTCCACCGCCGCGGCCTGCGCGATAGACGCGGGGTTGGACACGGACTGCGACTGCAGCGTCTCCATCGCCCTGACTATATAGGCCGGCCCCGCCGCATAACCGATGCGCCAGCCGGTCATAGAATAAGATTTGGAAACGCCGTTCACTACAATAGTCTTAGCCCGTATCTTGTCCGAAAATTGCGCTATGGAATAAAATTTCGCCCCGCCATATAAAAAATATTCATAAATCTCATCGGAAATAATAAAAATATCCCGGTCTTCCAGAAATTCAGCTATGGCGCGCAGTTTCTCCGGCGCATAAACGCTGCCGGTCGGATTGGACGGGGAATTTAAGACCAGCACTTTGGTGCGCGGCGTAATATTTTTTTGCAGATCATCTATAGTCAGCTCAAAATTATTTTCCGCGGATGTCGGCACAATAACCGGCACCCCGTCCGCCAGCAGCACCATATCTGGATAGCTCACCCAGTAAGGCGCCGGTATCAGCACTTCATCACCGGCATTCAAAAGTATCTGAAACAAAGAATAGATCGAATATTTTGCGCCGGCGCTGACGATTATCTGCTCCAGCCCATAGGTTAAGCCGTTGTCCCGGCGCAGTTTTTCCTGAATAGCTTTTTTAAGATCAGGCGTGCCGCCGGCCGCAGTGTACTTGGTAAAACCTTGCTGAATCGCCTCAATCGCCGCGGACTTAATATTGTCTGGCGTGTCATAGTCCGGCTCGCCCGCGCCAAAATTTATGACAGCCTTGCCTAAAGCTTTGAGCGCCGCGGCCTGCGCCGTAACCGCCAGTGTTTTAGACGCCCGCACCCGGCCAACCCGGTCGGCTAAATTCATATATTGTGCCGCTCCACCAGCTCCGTGGCGTTGCGCAGGGACTCCAGCGTGCCGGCATCCGTCCAGAAACCCCGGAGCACATCATAGGTGCACCGCCGGTCGGCGATATATTTATTGTTCACGTCCGTGATCTCCAGCTCGCCGCGCCCGGAGGGACGCAGAGTTTTAATATAATCAAAAACTTTTTTGTCATAAATGTAAATGCCGGTGACCGCGTTGTTAGATTTGGGCTTGCGGGGTTTTTCCTCTATGCCGGCGATGAGCCTGTCTTTTACTTCCGCCACGCCATAGCGCTGGGGGTCAGGCACTTCTTTGAGCAGCAGTTTCGCCCCGCCGCCCTGTTTTTGATACGCTTTCAGGTATTCAGTCAGATTATCCTGAAAAATATTATCGCCTAGGATCACCGTGACGGCATCGCCGCCGGCAAAATTTTCGGCCAGCCCCAGCGCCTGAGCTATGCCGCCGGCCTCGTCCTGCACTTTGTAAGTAAACCGGCAGCCAAAATCCTTGCCGGAGCCGAGCAGATTGACCACCGCGCCCATATGTTCAGTGCCGGTCACGATCAGGATCTCTTTGATGCCGGCCTCCAGCAAACGTTCTATCGGATAATAAATCATCGGTTTGCGTCCCACTGGCAGCAGATGCTTGTTCGTCACCTTGGTCAGAGGATACAGGCGCGAACCGGTGCCGCCCGCCAAAACTATGCCTTTCATCGCAGGCTCCTTTCCAGTTTTCACATCCGCTTCAAGCGGGACAGAGCGATCGTTCTTTTGCCGCGGCAATAATTGACTCAAAAATCAGCCTGCCATTTGTATTGCCCAGCACCGCTTCAGCACAGCGCTCAGGATGGGGCATCATACCCAGTATATTACCGCGTTCATTGCAAATACCGGCGATATTATGGCGGGAGCCGTTAGGATTGCTCTCTCTTGTCACATTGCCGTCCGCGTCGCAATATTTGAAAACCACTTGTCTATTTTTTTCCAATTTTTCCAGAGCCGCGTCGTCGCAGTAATAATTGCCCTCGCCGTGGGCGATCGGCATTTTAAGCGTATCCCGCGCAATTTTATTGGTAAAAACTGTCTTTTTATTTTCGACCTTGAGACACACATCCCGGCAGATAAAATTTAAGTCCCGGTTGCGGTGCAAAACGCCCGGCAAAAGCCCGGCTTCCACCAGTATTTGAAATCCATTGCAGATGCCAAGCACCAGCCCGCCCCGCCCGGCGTAATCCAGCACAGCGGGCATTATGGGCGCGAAACGCGCGATCGCCCCGCAGCGCAGATAATCGCCGTAGGAAAAGCCGCCAGGCAGGATCAGGCAGGTTTCCGCGGTATTTTGAAATTCCTCCGGCAGTTTTTGGTCGCCGCTCCAGATAACTTCCGCCGGCGCTCCGGAAATATGCGCGGCGGCGTAATAACAATCGTGCTCGCAGTTGCTGCCGGGAAAAAGTATGACGCCAAATTTCATACAGGCAGTAGTATAGCACACCCTAAAAAATGGGACGATTTTAGAATACCGGCGATATGCTGAAGCAACAATGCTTCAGATATTGTTAGCTTAAAATATAAAAGGAGTGGTTATGAGCAGACAACTTTACACTAGTCTAATCGGAAAAATCGGAGGGCATATACCGCCTGTTTATGCTTCACAACAAACACTAAAGCCGATAAAACCGGCCAATACGCCATCGCACAAAGAAGCGTAGCGATCAATATTGTCGGCTGATTATTTTTTATGTTCGTCCAGCCTGTCGATCAAAGGCACAAACATATTCATAATCAATATCGAGTAGCACACGCCTTCTGGATAGCCGCCCCAAAGGCGGATGACAGAGGTCAGGACGCCGCAGCCCAGTCCAAAAATTAGTTTTCCGCGCGTGGACATCGGCGTGGTCGCGTAATCATTGGCCATAAAAAAAGCGCCGAGCAGCAGGCCGCCGGATAATAAATGAAACAGCGCATCCTGTCCGGCCAGAAACATTATGACCGCCACCGAGGCCAGATAGCTGAAAGGCTCGCGCCAATCAATGACCCGCCGGAGTAAAAGATAGGCCGCGCCGAGCAATAAGGCCAGCGCCGAAGTCTCGCCCAGACTGCCGGCCACCGCGCCTAAAAACAGCTCTTTGTAAGACGCCAAAGAATTAAAACTCTGCGCGGCGGCTGAGGTCACCGTGGCAATGGCGGCTCCGGCCAGCGGCGTGGCCGTGGTCACCGCGTCAAAAGGCCGCGTCCAATTTGTCATATAGGCAGCATAGGAAGCCAGCAAAAAAGCCCGTCCGCTGAGCGCCGGATTAAAAATATTGCAGCCCAGTCCGCCGAATAATTCTTTGGCCACAAATACGGCGAAAAAACTGCCCAGCGCGGCCATCCACAGCGGCAGAGAGGGCGGCAGACAAAAAGCCAAAAGCACGCCGGTCACCACGGCGGACAGGTCTTGAATATTGTTTTCTTTCTTAAATATTTTAGCGGCCAGCAGCTCCGCCAGCGCCGCGGTGGTGGCACAGGTCAGGGTCAGCGCCGCCGCGCGCCAGCCAAAAAAATAAACCGCGGCGCAAAAAGCCGGCGTCAGGGCGATCAGCACATCACGCATCAAAATTCTAGTAGTCACGCCGGAATGCAAATGAGGAGAAACAGCCAGTATTTTCATTTTTTGCTCCGCAAAGCCATTTTGTACTGGCGGGCATTCTGCACCAGATAGCGGCGCGCCGGGCAGACAAAAGCGCACAGACCGCATTCCATACAGTATTCCATACCCCGGTCTTGATACGGCAGAAGTCCCAGCGGACAGGCGTCCACACAGCGGGCGCAGCGTATACAGCCGGCTTCCGTGAAAACCCGCGCTTTGAGCAAGATCAATCCGGAGGTGGCTTTCGTCACCGGAATATCCAGAGCAGAAACCGAGAAACCCATCATCGGGCCGCCGGAAACAATGCGGTAATCTTTTTGCCCATAGTTTTCCGGCAGTCCGGCCACATCCTGATACAGCGTGCCGATCCGCACCAGATAATTGCCGGGATTGGCAAACTCGCCGGAAACAGTCACCACCCGCTCCAGCAGCGGCAAGCCGGTGCGCACGCTCACGGCCAGCTGATAGGCCGTGCCGACATTGGCCACAACCACGCCGACATCCAGCGGCAGGCCGCTGGGGGGCACCTGACGGCCAACCGTTTTTTTGACCAGCACTTTTTCCGCGCCGGTCGGATAGACAGACGGCAGCACGGCGATGCGGGCAAACTCTTCTATGCCAGAGGCTTTCAGGCCGGCGATAACATCTTTTTTATTGTCTTCTATAGCCGCGACTACCCAGACCGCGCGCGCGGCTCTGGCCAGCAGGCGCAGGCCGGTAACCACCTCTTCCGGATGCTCCAGCAAAAGACGGTAGTCCGCGTTGAGATACGGCTCGCATTCCGCCGCGTTAAGGATCAGCGTGTCCACTTTTTTGTCTCTAGGCGGCGAAACTTTGACGTGCGTCGGAAAAGCCGCGCCGCCCATGCCGACCAGACCGATCTCGCGGATTATATCCCGCAATTCCTCCGTGGACAGCTCGCTCGGCGGAGCGTAATGCGGCAGATTGGGATCCAGCTCATCCTGAAAATCGTTTTTAATTTTCAAGGCCTCGACATAATTGCCCTGCGGATTTCTGATCCGCAGCTGTTCGACGACTTCTCCGGACACCGGAGAATGCACATTGGCCGTCACGAAAGCGTCAGTCGAGCCGATGAGCTGGCCGCGCCGGACATGCTCGCCCTTGGCCACCAGAGGCTTAGCCGGGGCGCCGATATGCTGGGCAAGCGGCACATAGAGATATTCCGGCGCCGGGACGGCGGTCACCGCGCTGTCTCTGGTCAGTTTTTTGTAATCGCTATGCATCGGGCTTCTGCTCGTTGATGGCGGCTAGAATAAAACCGATGAGCAAAAAACCGCCCGGCGGCAGGACGAGCAGCAGCGTCGGCACATAACCAGCTGGCAGCGCCTGAAATCCGAAAATAGTCCCGGCGCCCCCAAGTTCGCGGATGCCGGCCAGCACCAGCAGGCCAAAAGTAAACCAAACGCCGTTTAGCAGGCCGTCTTTTAGAGCGGCCAAAACAGTATTTTTATAAGCGAAAGCCTCCGCGCGGCCTAGAATGATGCAGTTCACCACGATCAGCGGGATAAAAATACCCAGCGCTTGATAGAGATCCGGAGCAAAGCCGGCGATGAGCAGATCGGTGATAGTCACGAAAGTCACCGCTATAATGATGAATAGAGGAATGCGCGTTTCCTCCGGTATAAATCTCCGCAGAAGCGAAACAAAAAAATTAGAAAAAGTCAGCACAAAAGTGAAAGCCAGCCCCATACCCAGAGCGTTGGTTAAAGCGGTGGTCACCGCCAGAGCCGGACAAAAACCCAAAAGCAGGCCAAAAGTGGGGCAAAGTCTCAGCAGTTTTCTCAAAGAGGCCTCCGCATTTTTTTAGAACAATTCAATCTTAGCCTAGAGGGTATATTTTTTCCAGAGCCGCGGGTTTTATGCTATGATAAACGTTTGTATGGAGCTTTTGAAGGGCGTTTTTTTAGGCATTATCGAGGGGCTTACCGAGTTTTTGCCGATCAGCAGCACAGGCCACCTAATATTGGCCAATGAAGTGATCCAGCTGGGCGGCGGCGCGGAGTTTACCAAAGCCTTTGAGGTCATCATTCAGCTGGGCGCCATACTGGCCGTGGTGTATCTTTTCTGGGATAAACTCTGGCCGTTCAAGGGTTTCCGGCTGCGCAAGGACATTTTTGGGATGTGGCTGAAGATCGCGCTGGCGGTCACCCCGGCGGCGATACTGGGATTTCTCTACGAGGAAACCATCGACGCCAAATTATTCCAGCCCCGCCCGGTGGCGGTGGCGTTGATATTTTACGGCGCGGTTCTGATTTGCATAGAAAGTTTTTTAGGCAGCCGCCCGGCCAAAATTATCGCCGCATCCCGCATCGGTTGGCTGACCGCGCTGGCGCTGGGGCTGTTCCAGTGTCTGGCGCTGATCCCCGGCACCTCGCGCTCGGCGGCCACGATCATCGGCGGGCTTTTGCTGGGGCTGTCCAGAGCGGCGGCGGCGGAATTTTCTTTTTTTCTGGCCATACCGACAATGTTCGGCGCCACCCTGCTCAAGCTGTGCAAAATCTGCGGCGCGGTTTCTCCGCTGGGCTGGCTGATTATACTGGCCGGCTTTGGCGCGTCCTATCTCACCGCGGTTGTGGTCATCCGCCTGTTTATGGATTATATTCAAAAACATAATTTCAAACTCTTCGGCTGGTACAGAATAATTTTAGGGCTGATCGTGCTTTGGCTGCTTCGCTAGCACTAACATATTTGTATAGTTTATTTTAATTATTAACAAAAATGTTATGAAATTTTTAACAAAATTGTTAGTTTCAAAGCAAAATTCCGCTTAATTAAGCTAAATCAAGTGAAATGGCAAAAATTTTGCCCGAATACAGGCGGTTTCACTCTACTGCCCTGATAGAGCGAAGCAATATGCCAGCGCTTGCGCGCTGGCATATTTTTTTAGGGAACAAAAAACCCGGCTTTTAGGCCAAGGTTTCATTTCTTAAAACCTAAGTTATTAGCTTAAAATAAATCCAGTATCGCGTAAATTCTGGCGCTGTTGCCGGCCAGCATCGCATTGCCTTTTCTGTCGTCTCCGTTAAATTTCCCGCTGGTCGAGCTGTAAGCTATCGCATCAGCCTTCAGCGCAAATACTCTGTTCAATTTCCATTTGGCGCTGCCGCCCAGAGCAATAGTATTAGATGTATCGCCGTCACCGGAAAGGGACGTATATATCCCCGTCACACCCAGCAAAAAATCACCTTTGGCTAAAATATAATATGTGCCTTCCAGTATAAGAAAGCTAATGCCCTTGTTTACGCCGCTGGCGTCCTCGTCAACGCCGCCGATAGAGCCCTGCAGGTCAATATTTTTATCGAACGCCCAGTACGCGCCATAAGAACCCAGTCCTACAGGCACATTGCTCGGGAACAAGCTGCTGGCATTGGTATCAATGTACGCGCCAAATTCCGCAAAAACCAGAGACAAAAGCACAACAGACGCAATGATAACTTTTTTCATTTTTTCTCCTTAGAATTTTTTACCAGACCCCATAGCCGTTTTGCCTGCCATCACCTCCCGCTGCTTCAGAATGACAAAAACGATTTATTATACCATATATTTTTTCGCGCGTGGCAAAAAAAGGACGGATAGGCTAAACTGCCGGTGTATGCGAGCCGCCATAGCCCAGATATACCCCGCGCTCGGCAATATCGCCGCCAATTACGCGCTGCTGGAGCGGGAAATTCTGGCCGCTAGGCAGGCCGGGGCCGGATTGATCATTTTCCCGGAACTGGCGCTGACCGGTTATTTTCTTAAAGATCAGGTCTATGATCTGCTCCAGACCGCGGCGGAATATCTGGAAAAATTAAAAAAATTAAGCGCGGATATCGACATACTCTGCGGATCTATCGAGGAGCAGAACAGCCGCGCCTATAACTCGGCTTTTTATTTGAGCAGAGGCCGTTTACTGCGCACGCACCGCAAAGTTTATCTGCCCACCTACGGAATGTTTGACGAAAAACGCTACTTCAGCGCGGGCAGCCGGTTTGAAGTTTTCGAGAGTATTCTTGGTCGGACCGCCCTGCTCCTCTGCGAGGATGCCTGGCATTTTTCCAGCGCGTATCTGGCCGCCGCCGGCGGCGCGGAAAATATCATCATCCTGTCCTCGTCGCCTTACCGCGAGGGCATTCAGGAGCGCTGGCACAGCATCAATCAAAACATCGCTTATAATTTCGCCGTCAACGTCATCTACTGCAACCGCGCCGGCATAGAGGACGGCGTGACTTTCTGGGGCGGCAGCGAGGTTTACGGCGGCGACGGCCGGCTGCTCAAACGCGCCGCGGATCTGGAGGCGCAGACTATTCTGGCGGAATTAAAAAATGACCCAGAAAAAAGACATCACTCAGTTTTCGCGCGCGACGAACGGGTGGATGTTGTGCTCCGGGAACTGCACCGTATCTGGCAGGCCGGGATGCAATAAAATTTTCAGTTCTTGGCGTATCCAATTCTTATAAGTATGGCTCATCCACTGGGACTGTAATAAAATATCTATTACTTCCAGCCGTTCTTGATCCGTAATAAATTCATTGGAGCCGTCGCGCAGAGAAGTCAGCCATCTGGACAGCTTAGATTCTCTCTTGCCGTTCCAAGTCTGCACCGGAGGACGGGTATTGCCTTCCGCAAACCAGCTGGCTAGGTCGTCTATGTTGCGCCGGTTATCTATTGGGGTGTATCTGGGCGCGATTACGCGTCTCTCATCGACCGGTATAGGCTGTAAATTCTGCGCGTCCTGAATAAAGCGTTCTATATTGGCAAAATGCTTGGCATACATATAATTTTGTCGTAAATTTAGCAAGTTTGTTGCAAAAAAAACAGGATGGGCTAAACTGAGCGTATGGACACCGCACAGACCGTCGCCATATTGTTAAATTTCCTGCGGGAAGAAATAAAAAAAACCGGTTTGCATAAAGCCGTGCTCGGTTTATCCGGCGGCATAGATTCCGCCGTAGTCTGCGCTCTATGCGCCGGAGCGCTCGGCGCGGATAATGTGCGCGCGCTGTGTCTGCCCTATAAAACTTCCCATCCAGAGAGTGAGGCGCACGCGCGTCTCTGCGCGGAAACTTACGGCGTCCCTTATCAGGTCATTGAGATCACGCCCCAGATCGACGCTTATTTTGAGCATACGGAGCCGGACGCTCCGCCGCTGCGCCGCGGCAATAAAATGGCGCGCGAAAGAATGGCCATACTTTACGATCACTCGGCCAAACTGGGCGGGCTGGTTGTCGGCACCAGCAACAAAACAGAGCTTTTGCTCGGCTACGGCACGCAGCACGGCGATTTGGCCTCGGCGCTCAATCCCATCGGCGACATCTATAAAACAGATATTTTCGCGCTGGCCGGTCGCTTAAAAGTCCCGGAGCCGATTATCAAAAAAACTCCGTCCGCCGACCTATGGGCCGGCCAGTCCGACGAGGCGGAGTTAGGCTACACTTACGCGCGGATCGACGAGCTGCTGGCGGAGCTGATCGACCGGAGAATTTCCGAGCGCGCGTTAAAAGAAAAATACGATCCGGTTTTTGTGGACAAAATAATCACGCTGGTCAAAAAATCCCAGTTCAAACGCCGCCTGCCGCTCATCGCCAAACTCTCCGCGCGCACGATCGACCGAGAATTTCGGTATCCCCGAGATTGGGGAGTTTAGTTAAAAATACATACATTTTTGTAATATATTTGCCGTAAAACATACATTTTTGTAATTATATTGGATAATCGCGGAGCAGCTTAGCAGTTTTTTACGGCAAACAGCCTATTTTCCACGTTTGGCACAAAGTATGCGAATACTGTAAAGCAAAGCCTTAAACCGGCAAACTTTTGAGGAGGTCAATAATGGGTTCTCATTGCTGCTGTGAAAAATTAAACGCCGCCGAGATTTTCGGCGCCAATGTATTCAACGAAAAGGTGATGAAAGAAAGACTGCCCAAAGACACTTACCGGGCTTTGCGCAAAGTCATCCGCGGTCAGGCCGAGCTGACGCCGGAGGTCGCCGATGTGGTGGCTGGCGCGATCAAGGCTTGGGCTATCGAAAAAGGCGCGTCGCATTACACGCACTGGTTTCAGCCGTTGACCAATGTCACCGCGGAAAAGCACGATTCTTTCATCGATCCGGCCGGCGACGGCACGGTCATTATGGAATTTTCCGGCAAACAGCTCATCAAGGGCGAGCCGGACGCTTCATCTTTTCCCAGCGGCGGACTGCGCGCCACTTTTGAGGCGCGCGGCTACACGGCCTGGGACTGCACTTCGCCGGTTTTCCTGAAAACCGACGCGGCGGGCGATGTCACGCTGTGCATACCCACGGCCTTTTGTTCCTATACCGGACACGCGCTGGACAAAAAAACCCCGCTGCTGCGCTCGATGAACGCCGTATCCAAACAGGCGCTGCGGGTGCTGAAAACTTTTGGCAATAAGACCGCGCGGTCCGTGCTCTCGACTGTCGGACCGGAGCAGGAATATTTTCTCGTCGACAAAGAATATTATCTGAAGCGGCTGGATTTAATTTTGGCTGGACGCACGCTGTTCGGCGCGCCGTCGCCCAAAGGCCAGGAACTGGAGGATCAGTATTTTGGCGCCATCAAAGACCGCGTGTCCGCGTTTATGAAAGACTTGGATATTGAGCTTTGGAAAATGGGCGTGCTGGCCAAGACTAAACATAACGAAGTGGCGCCCAGCCAGTTCGAAATCGCGCCGGTTTTCTCCACCACCAATATCGCCGCCGATCATAATCAAATATTGATGGAAACCATCCAGAAAATCGCCCTGCGCCACGGTATGGTCTGCCTTCTGCACGAAAAACCTTACGCCGGCATCAACGGCAACGGCAAACACAACAACTGGTCTCTCTCCACCGATGACGGCCAGAACCTGCTCGATCCGGGTGTCACGCCGGAGCAAAATGAGCAATTCCTCGCTTTTTGCTGCGCGGTCATCAAAGCGGTGGACACTCACGCCGATCTATTGCGCGCCACCTGCGCCACCAGCGGCAACGACCATCGCTTGGGCGCCAACGAAGCGCCTCCCGGCATTATCTCGATATTCCTAGGCGAGACGCTGAATGAGGTGCTGGCCAGCATAGCCAGCGGCGGTAAATATAAATCCGGCGGCAGCGCTCTCTTAAAACTCGGCGTGGATACCCTGCCCGCCCTGCCCAAAGACAACTCCGACCGTAACCGCACCTCGCCTTTCGCTTTTACCGGCAACAAATTTGAGTTTCGGATGGTCGGCTCCTCCGCTTCTATTTCCGGGCCAAACGTGACCCTGAACACCATAGTGGCCGAGGCTCTGGATGAGCTGGCCACCCGTCTGGAAAAAACTAAAAATTTGAACGCGGAAGTTACGGCTTATGTCAAAGAAGTCATCGAAAAGCACGGCCGCGTGATTTTCGACGGCAATGGCTACACCGAGGACTGGCCGAAAGAAGCGGAAAAAAGAGGCCTGCCCAATGTGAAAAACACGGTGGACGCGCTCAAGGCCTATCTGACGCCCAAAGCGCAAAAATTGTATGACAAATACAACGTGCTAAGCAAAGAAGAGCTGCATTCCCGCTACGAAATCTATATCGAGCAATACTGCAAGCACATCAATATCGAGGCGCTGTGCGCTGTTAAGATGAGCCGGACGCTGTATATCCCGACCGCGTTAAAATCCGCGGCCAAACTGGCCAAAGAAACCACTGCCCTGAAAGCCGCGGGCGCGGCCACAGCCGTGGCGGAAGAGCTGTTGGCCAAAGTCAGCCGTCTGCTGGAGGCGATCAATAAAAAAACAGCCGCGCTGGAAGCCGCCAACGCCAAGGCCAACGCCGCGGAGGACGCCACCGATAAAGCGATTTTATTCCGCGACGAAGTATTCACAGCCATTGCCGCCCTGCGCGAGGAAGTGGACGCGCTGGAAGTCATTGTGCCGGCCTATGTCTGGCCGGTGCCAACTTACGCGGATATGCTGTTCAAGCTGTAAGAGTTAAACTTTTAGCGGCGTCTTAAAGGGCGGCCCGGCGGGCCGCCCTTATTTTTTTAATTAACGGATAGAAATTTTCTTGAGCGAGGCGGACATAGATTCATAGGCCAGGGCGACCATTTTATTTTCTTTTTCCGAGTAAGTGCGCCCGTTAAGATTTTCATCCAGATCATTCAGTCTGCCGACCAAAAGCCCCATTATCTGGATAAAACGGGGCAAAAGCTGGCTTCTCAAACCGGCCAGCTGTTTATCCGCCGTTGTTTCGCCGGACAACTCCTCGCTGAATAGATTGTTGCCCAAGAAAGCCAGCACCGCGAAATCCCGCTGAGTTTGAATAATAGTCTGAATGTCAGCCAGACCGGCGGTTATTCTTTTTTCTACTTTAGCCAGCAGTTTGGCAAAATTTTCATAGTCCGTCTGCTCGCGCGGCAACAGGTATTTTATTTTGACCAGTAGTTTGCGGATGCGCAGAATATTCTGCCCGGCATTGGGCACGGTCAGCAGTCCCTTAAGCAGTCCCTGAATATCCACCAGTATTTTGCGCGCCGCGCTGTAAACCTGAGGACTGCCTTGCTCAGACAAGGCGTTGATCGTCGCGGAGATGATTAACTGCTCGGCCAGCACGATACCGCCGGTAAGTTTGGCGCGCATATCCTGCAAGGCGTCTAACTCCGTCAGGGAAAGATTATCACCCTGGGCGGAAAAACGCCGAAAAAAAGACAGCGCTTCTTCAGTTAAGAATTTGAGCGCGTCCCGTTTACCGCCGACAGCGTCCGCAGCCTCCCACGACATAAAATATCCCCCCGTTTACATATACCCGGTTTTGCCTAAATTATGCGCGGAATTTTCGGAGCAGGAAAAGGTAGCCATAAAGAAAAAAGAAAACCAAAGCCAGATAGATCGGCAGCTCGCCGCAGTAAGTGTAGAGGGTTTTCTGGTCTAGCATCTGCGTCTCGGCTAAAATAAATTCTTGCTCGTCAATATTGGACTGCCGCAGAATGCGCCCGCGGTTATCCACGATAAAGGAGCGTCCGGTATTGGCGGCCTGCACCAGATAGCGGTTATTCTCCACCGCGCGCAGCACGCCAAAAGCCAGATGCATATCCAGAAAAAGCGAACGGCCAAACCAAGCGTCGTTGGTCAGGACAAAAATCAGGCGGCCGCCGGATCGGATCTGCTCGCGCAGCTGATAGGGAAAAATAGACTCATAACAAATCGCCGCGGAGTAGCCAGCGGACGGCTGATTGGCCGAGCCTTTTAAGTACACTAGATCATAAAAGCCGGTTTTACCCAGCAACGGATAGAGCAAGCGGCGCAGGGGCAGATACTCGCCAAAAGGCACCAGATATTTTTTGTCGTGCAGAAGCGTCACTGCGCCGTAACGGTTGAGCAGCGCCGCGGAATTGTAAAGATGATATAACTCACCTTTTTTCTCCCGGCGCGGCGTGCCGAAAACGAGCGAAGAGTTTAACGAATCGCGCAGCTGAAAAAGGAAATCCCGGTCTTCCAGCAAAAAGGCCGGCACGATAGTCTCCGGCAGCACCAGTAAATCCGGCGCGTGTTCCACGGCATAGGCGCGCAGGGCGGACAGATAGCGCCGTTTGAGCGCGGATGCATCGTCCGAGAGTTTATCCTGCTGGGGTATGGCCGGCTGGAACACCGCCACCTGTTTGGTTTCCGGCGCCGGCCGCGCCGGCGCGCTCAGAGACAGCCGTCCCCCAAGCAGCAAAAGACAAAACGCCGCGGCCAAAGCGGAACCAAGCGCCGCCCAGCTGCGGCGCTCCGCCGCCGCCGCTGTCTTCAAGCGCGCCAGAAAAATACCGCCGCAGGCATTGATAAAAATCAGGATAAAAGTCAAGCCGTAAGAGCCGGTGTGTCTGGCCAGCTGGATAAAATCGAGAAAAAGATACTGCGTGCAGGCCAGACTGCCCAGCGTAAAACGAAAAGCGCCCAGCGAACGCAGCCAGTCAAACAGTATCCAGCCCAAAGCACAGGCTGAGATGCTCCAGAGCACGCTGCCAAAACCGGCGGACACCGGCTGTTTCTGGACGAATTTGGCGAGCAATAAGGAACCAACCAGAAAAAAAGCCAGATATAAATATACCGCGACACCCAGCAGGAATAGCCAATAAAAAGCGGCGAACTCGCACAGAGCGGCGCCGATCGGCACTAAAAGCGTCAGATAAAAAATCAGAGCGAAAAGCGCGCCGTAAAAGAAAACCTGCCGGTAATTTTCCGCGCGGTAGAACGCATAGAAAAGCGGCATCAGGCTAAAAAAAGCCAGCCAGAAAAGATTGAGCGGCGGGAAAGCCAGCGCGGTCAGCAGAGCGGAAATGATGACCAATAAAATACCGGCGAGCATTAGTACTCCGTAATTTTGACTGTATAACTCACGATGTCCAGACCAGCACGGCCGCTAATATGCGCGTCCGCGGTATAGTCCGGCTGATCGTTAATGACCGTGCCATTCGTCTGGGTATTTACGGGCACCAGACCAAGACCATCAGCGATATAACGTTGGCCGTTGGTATCGTCCACAGTCACCAGACCGAGATAAAAAGTGCTATACGGCGGACAGGGAATAGTCAGCCGCAGCTGATTGGCAGCTGGATAAAAAGAATTTCTCATAGTAATCTGCCTGGTAAAATACTGGGTCAAAGGATTAGTCCAGACATAAGGTCCGGCAAACCCATTTATGTCAGTATAAACTCTTAGCCCGCTGGTGCGGTCGAACATAAAATATTCGTACCATTTAGTAAAATAATCCCGGTAAACTTTCTGCATATCATCATAGTCTGTATAGCGTTCGTAGTATTGGTCAATAAACCGCTGGTTTTGCGAAGCGGCGGTGTCATCCGGCGAAGCAAAGTAATCCAGAACGCTGTCACTGCCGTTCAGCAGACCGTCCGTAACATTGCTGGTGGTAATTATCAGATAATATTTATAATTACCATTCACCGCGGGATCGGCGGCAAAAGTAAAAATAAACTCCGCCTCGCGCACGGTAATAGCCTGCCCGGAATTGTCGGTCACCGTCTTGTCCGTCACGATGCGCCCACAGGCGGTCAGCGCGAACAGCGCCAAGAGCAAAAACAGGATTTTTTTCATCAAGATATTATACATCACTCATACCGCCTGACATCCGTGGCTTTGAGCGTGTCGGAAAAAGCGTCGAAATTAAACTCATTGTCTTCATTGCCGGAGAGCTTGAAATCCTGCGCCGGAAAAGCCTTGAGCGTGAAAACCACATACCATTCTTTGCGCGCCGGCGTGAAATTGTAGCGCATATACCAGCAGTGCAAGTCTTTGCCCAAAGCAAAAGCATTGAGATTGTAATACTGCGTGTTGAAATCATAAGTGTTTTTGATCAGGAAATGCCATTCTGACAGCCAGAAATTCCAGCTGTCCATCTGCTCGTAAGGCCGCCCCAGATAAAAATCCAGCTCGCTGGAGGCGGTCTTGAGCTTGCCGGCATATTGATTGGGCTCGCCGTCCTCCAGCCAGTAATTGTGGTTAATATCTTTGGTGTAATTGAAACGGTAGGCGCTGCGGCCTTTGTTCACCTGCACGCCGCCGACCAGATCGCGGTACAGATACGTGTAGCGGCTCTGGCCGGTGGAAAAATTAAATTTGATCTCCCCGTTGCCCAGCGGATCGATGCGCAGATTGTATAAATCATCATCGTATATATTGGTTTCAAAATCTTTGCCGGCGGCGGCGGTGAATTCGTAAAAATTGCGGTAATACAGGCCGGCGGTATGCCGCCCGCGGTTGGTGCGGTACTGCGCCGGATCGTCGTAAAAAAAAGGCGACCCGCCCTCGCCCTGCGTGTGCTCGTACTCCAGCTTGTTGCGGAAAAATCCCCACCAGTCCGTGTTGATATACGGCCGGTCGGAGATCTGATAATGCTGATCTCCGGTGTCATAACCGGCCTGATTGTAGCTTTTGACCAGCGTGATCGCCGCCCAGCTCGGGCGAAAAGTTTTGTAAAAATTATAATTCGCCGTGTATTTCGCCGTCTCAAAAAAACGCCGTCTCGGCACGCCGCTAATCAAGCCGAAATACCGGGACTCGCGGATAAATCCGTAGGTGTAGCTGGAGTCCACCGAAAACCAAGCCGAGGCCTCATCCGCGCCCAGCGCGTCGAAGCGCAGGGCTCTGAGCGTGACTTCCGGGGCTTTTTCCACGAACTCGGCGGAGTTGGCGTCCGTCGTCACAGTGTCGCCGTCCAGATCATAGTAATATTTCGCCTCTATTTTTAGATTTTCAAAATATTTTTTTTCCACCGGCGTTAGCTGCAAATCCGCGGCTAAATCCAGCCGCTGCTCGTAATTTTCATCGTCCTGCGTTTTGGTGCGGTAATAAACCGGGTTGATATGGTAGCGCCATTCCTGGCCGAGATTGTAGGAATCGTCTATATTCAAAGCCTCGTAGCGGTAACCGCCGTCCTGCCGGAATTCTTTTTGCCAAGAAGTGCGGTTAGTGTTGGCGCCAAGCACGGAGGTGGACTGAAAACCCTGCGTCTCCCGCTGGGATTGATAGTCTTCGCGGAAGCTATACTCCGCGCCCAGCCGCTCGGCGCCGTTTTGGTACTGATAATTCAGGCGGTCGCTCATAGTGTCGTCATAGCCCTGCGGCAGCAGATACATCTTGCGGTAATTGTGCTCGAGCGAGACGCTGCTGTAGGCGGAAAAAGAAATTTTTTGCTGCCAGCGCACCGCGTAGCTTTTGCGGGTTTCGGCCAGCTCCGGGCGGGTGTCCTGCTCGTCCACGCGGTAAAAAGAAAAATAACCCGGCTCGCCAAGATTGTAGCGGTGCCAGAACCCGGCGCCGTTGCCTTTGATAGACATCATATCCCAGTACACTCCGCCTTCATTAAGCTCATCGATAAAATACAGCGTCTCGGTTTTGATAAACTGTCCTTCGACGGTATTGGAGCCGATCTTGGGAAAAGTAAAAACTATGCGGCGCGCCCCGGTGTAAAAAACATAGTACGGCGTGTAAAACACCGGCAGCGGCGAAAACCAAAAATGCGCGGTAAGATGATAGGCGACAATCCGGTCATCGGGATAATACAAAAATTCTTTGGCCGCCACCCAGCAATGCGGATCGGCCAGATCGCAGGTGGTCAGCCTGATGCCGTGTCCGCCCCAGCGGTCGGCAGCCAGCGCCCCGGTCGGCGCATAATTGCGCCCCCGG
The DNA here is from genome assembly GCA_031279305.1 of Candidatus Margulisiibacteriota bacterium. GTDB lineage: Bacteria > Margulisbacteria > Termititenacia > Termititenacales > Termititenacaceae > JAISQA01. The sequence goes on from JAITIS010000060.1 coordinate 18,992, forward strand.
TAAAAATTTACAAAAACTCTGCTGGCGGAAAAATCCGGAGTCAACGCCGTATTTACATCGCTGATTTGAATCCGCTCGTCATTGATATCGTATAAGAAATATTCCGCCTCGGCTAGATTTCCGGCCTGCGCCACCACCACCTGCCCGAAGCCTTCGACCTGATTGGTCTGCGTGTCGATAGCGATATGCGCCGCGGTGATTTCAAAATCATTGTAGATCAGCCGGGCGTTGCCGGAAGCGATAATCCGGTCATCCTGATAGGTCAAACTATCGCCTTTGATAGACACCGGCACCTGCTCGGCGGCCGCCAGAGCGCAAAATAAAGCGCCCAAAACCAATAGTTTGGCTCCCCCCCTCATATTATGTTAATTATAACAGATTTTATAGTATTATATTGAAGCTATTAAAAAGAAACGGAGGAAAAAATGATCACCGCGCTTTTTTTGATCTGCGTCTTGGCGCTATGGCTGGGTTACAAGCACTACGGCGGTTTTCTGGATAGATTTTTTCGGATAAACCCCCGCGCGAAAACTCCGGCGGCCGCCAAGCGGGACAACATAGATTTTGTGCCCGCGCCGGCGCCGGTATTGCTCGGCCATCATTTTTCCTCTATCGCCGGCGCCGGGCCGGTCGTCGGGCCGATCACCGCGGCTCTGGCTTTTGGCTGGCTGCCCGCCCTGCTCTGGATACTGGCCGGCGGTATATTCATCGGCGGAGCGCACGATTACGCCGCGCTGCTCATCTCCGTCCGGCATCAGGGACGCTCTATCGCCGAGATCGCCCGCCAATATCTCAACCGCAAAACCTGCCGGGTTTTCCTGGTTTTCATCTGGTTGACGCTGGTCTACGTGCTGACCGTGTTTTTCGATATGACCGCCAGCACTTTTATAACTGAAGGCTCCGTGGCCAGCTCGTCTCTATTTTTCATCCTGCTGGCTGTAGTTTTCGGCCTGCTGGTCAATATAGGCAAAATATCTTACTGGAAAACCAGCTTGATTTTCGTGCCGCTGCTTTTCGGCGCGGTGGCTCTGGGTATGCGTTTTCCGGCGGTTTTGCCCGCGCTGGGCGCGCTGTCCGGCCAACAGGCCTGGCTGTTGATACTGCTGGTTTACTGTTTTCTGGCCTCTACCCTGCCGGTATGGGCCCTGCTCCAGCCGCGCGATTATCTCTGTTCTTTTTTGCTATACGGCTCTATCGCGGTCAGCCTAGCCGGCATCCTGTTCGGAGGCCTGAGCGGACGTCTGCCGGTGTTTTTTTCTTATCCGGCGTTCACGGGATTGAACAGCGGCGAGGGGTTTATTTTCCCTTTTCTTTTTGTGGTCATAGCCTGCGGCGCGGTGTCGGGATTTCACTCGATAGTCAGCAGCGGCACCACCGCCAAACAAATCGCTTCGGAAAAAGACATCCGGCCGATCGGCTACGGCGCTATGCTCATCGAATCCGTGGTCGGCGTCATCAGCCTGATCACCGTCCTGCTCCTGACCAGAAACGCCGCGCTGAGCCTGAACAATCCGCTCTTGATTTACGGACAGGGGCTGGGGCAGTTCGCCGGCATCATCGGCCTGCCGGTCAAGACCGGCTACGTTTTTGGCCTGTTAGCCGTCTCGACTTTTTTGCTCACCACGCTGGACACCTGCACGCGCCTGTCCCGCTATATATTCGAGGAGTTTTGCGGCAAATTTAAGCACAGCGTTTTCCTCGGCACGCTGTGCAGTCTGGGACTGCCGGCGTTGTTTTTATTTATCAAAATCACCGACGCCGCCGGCAATATTATCCCGCCGTGGAAAGCGGTCTGGCCGATATTCGGCGCGGCCAACCAGCTGCTGGCCGCGCTGACCCTGCTCGTCGCCGCGGTCTGGCTGAAGAAACTGCGAAAGTCCTGCTGGTTCATCAAACTGCCGCTGTATTTTATGTTGATCGTCACGCTAACCGCGCTAATCCTGCTCATCTGGAAATTTCAGCTGTCGTTAATCGGACTGGTCGGCCTGGCGCTGCTGGCGCTGGCCGTGTATATGCTTTTCGAGAGCCGCGGCGCGTTAGTCTGAGGACTGGAGTTTTTTTAATTTCTCCAGCAGAGAGTTCTGGGCGCCGAACGCAGAAACATCTCGCCTGCTTCGGCTCCGCCCAGTGGGCGGCTCAATATCCGCGACTTGATCCAGGCGAAACTCGAATTTACACTCCTCGCAGTCGTGGTATTTTTTGTCCCGATCGATTTTGATTTTGGTTTTGCAGTTCGGGCAGTTGATAAAAATAAAATCCGGCATTGCCGCTCCTTCAGCCCCGCCCAATCTCCGCCGCCGCTCGCGGGCGGGGCGCAACAGTCAGGTGTTTTTGTTAAAAATGATGCTTAATTCCCGCCTGTTTCATAATTGCATTGGCTGTATGGCGAGATTTTATTCTGCTGTCCACGGGAAAATAACGATTGGTGAGCGGGCTATGCCATATATCGTGGTCGCCCTTGCCGTGACGGTGAAAAGAACAATTGTTTTCTTTTAATTTTTCACGGACTTTTTTCTCAAACTCGGCCATTTATGCCACTAATGCTTCTCGTTCGGCGTGAAAAAACAATTTGGCGCGGCGGCTTTGAGAATTTAATTCCAATATTTCCGGCACAGCCAGTTTGACCCGCTCGATCAAAGCATCCAGCGATCCCGCCTCCAGCGCAATAGGCAGCTCGTCATTTCTAGCCAGCCAAACTTGAGCTTCGTCATCCCATATAAAAGAAATATTATACTCCGACATATTAACCTCTCTGGCAAGAGATTATATCATATTGACACATTTTGTCGTCTGTCCCGCTCCTTCAATCCCGCCCAATCCCTGCCGCCGCTCTCGGGCTTGGAGCGTATGTGCCGCCTCGCTATCTCCCGCCGCCGCCGACATCCGATCTGGTGGAGAAAATATTGAAACGCCGGTCATTGGGAATTCCAGCCATAGTCGG
>JAITIS010000109.1 GCA_031279305.1 Candidatus Margulisiibacteriota bacterium
TTCTGTTTCAGCAGTCCGAGCAAACTGATGCAGCTGAGCTGGATCGTTTTTCTGTTTTAAGATAGCCAGCACGCATTCCAGATCTTTTTCCCGCGCGCTTTTTCTGGCTGCCGCCAGAGACTGATGTTCCTGATTGCAAAAACGATAAATCGCGCTTTGGGCGTATTCTTCCCGGCACAGCGGCTCGGCGCCGTCCAGCACGGCGGAGCGGCTGTAAGTTTCTTCCGGGATATTCTTGAAAAATTTTTTAAGCAGGCTGACATACGGCGACGGCAGCAGCGGTTTTCCGCCGGCTTCACTGCGCGCAAAACACAGATAGACGCGTTCTGCGGCCCGCGTGAAGGCCTGATAAAAAATAAGGTCTTCCTTGCGCATTTTGTCCTCTGTCCGCGCCAACCCCAAGCTAGTTTTTTCATACTCTCTGAGTAAAAAATTCTCCGCCGCGCCCGCCGGCCAGCTGTTCAGGGTGAGATTGGCCAGAAATACGCTAGAGTAATCTTTTTGCCGGGCGCTTAACGCGTCATAAACCTGCACCTGCTCGCCGTTCCTTCCGCGCGATGCTGTTTTTGCCGTGAGCGCGCTGACAAATGTTTCCCACAGCTCCTCTGCGGATAATTTTAATTTCAGTTTTTTTTGCCAGTGCTGCAAAACTGTCAGCGCATCCAGCATCGCTTTGTAGGCGCGGTTACTGTGCCTGACCGTCGTTTGAAGCGCGGGATTGTCCAGATCTTTTTTTAATTCCGCGGCGCAGTTGTTGTCCGCATAAAAATTTTCCCAAACTTCCTGCAGATCTGCAAAATTTCGCGCGGCCCGCAGTTTGGCAGAGCAATCCAGTATCTGCGCGATATGGTTTTTTAATTCCGGCGCGCTGATTTCCAGCTCTATATCTGGATTTTCTGCCCGCCTGAATTCCAGCTCGCGGACTTTTTCCAGAGGCGCTCGGCTGTAGGCGGATTTTAATACGGCAAGCAAAACCTCCTCATTGTCCCGCGCGTCGCGCAGGGAGAGCAGCAGATTGCAGAAAGGATTCTGGAGGATTTCGATACCTTCGTGGATCTCCACGGGTATCTGGTATTTAAGAAAAATTTCATTGATCAAAAATTGATATGCGCCGATACTGCGGAAAATAATGGCGATGTCTGACCAGCGCGCCCTAGGATTTTCTTTTTTGTAGGCGGCGATCCGGCGGGCGATAAGCTCTATTTCCTGTCCGCGGTTGCCGGCGGAGAGGATCTGAATATTTTGGCAGGTGAATTCTTTTTTTTGCCCCCAGTGCAGCGCAAAATTTTTTAGGTCCGCCGCGGCGCTGCGGCGGTACTCCTGGCATTTTTGCAGCGCAAAGCCCCAGCTTTGAAAAGTCTGCAAAACCCCGGCGGCCGGCCCGGCAAAAAAATCTTTTTGTTCCTCGGTGTAGGTCAGCGCGGCTGTGACAGAATGGCCGCCCGCGCAGAGTTTTTTTAGCTGTGCGTATTGCAGCGGCGTGTAGTCTGTGAAGCCGTCGATGAAAATAAAACAATTTTCCGGCGGCGCGGCGTAGGCCGCGAGCACGTCTTCCCTGTCCTGCAGGCCATTGGCGCGCAGATATTGCGCGTACTCCGTGAATATTTTTTGCAGATCGCGGGCTTTGGCGGAATTGGGCAGCTTGGCGCACAAATCACTCTGGCCGAGACAGAGGCGTTTGAGTTCGCCGAGCAGTTCCGCCAGTCCGGCATAAAACACGGCGCTTTTTTGGGCCTCGCCGAAATATTCCAATTCTAGCCCCTCGCAGATTTTGCGCAAGATCAGCCGCTGTTCTAGATCGCTAAGCGATTTTTCGCCGCCGAGAAATTTATCCAGCGTGGTGATATTGGCCGAAAACAGCGGGTTTATTCTAGCCAGCGCCAGCGCCATAATCCGGTCTGCGTGTTCGGACGTCGGCACGAGATAATAAACGTCTCTGCGCAACGGCGCGGCTTTTTTCAGCTCGATATATTGATTGAGCAGTTCTGTGGTTTTGCCGGTGCCGGCGGGGCCGTAAAGCAGCATACGCATAAATTAGATTTTAGCATCTTTGTTTTTAATTGTTGGAGCTTTGTCAAGAAAAAAATCTTGGTCAACCGTGCCGCAACCCCTGATTTTACTTGACTTCCGGCTTCCGCTGCTCTAAAATCTGCGTCAGATAGGGGTTTTCGGGGAGGTGAATTTAATGAATAAACAAGAGCTTATCGCGTCCATCGCGAAATCCACGGAACTTTCCAAATCCAAAGTTAATGATGTTATCGATGCTTTCTTAGGCGATATCAAAAATTCTCTGAAGAGAGGCAAGTCCGTGCAGCTGGTCGGCTTCGGCACATGGAAGAAATCCAAGCGCAAAGCCAGAACAGGCCGCAATCCGCAGACTGGAGCTTCGATCAAGATTGCCGCGCGCAATACTGTGCGTTTCTCCGCGGGCAAGGCTTTCAAAGACCTGCTCAATTAGTTTCTTTTTATCCGGCCCCGCTTCTTTAGAATTAAGAGGCGGGGTTTTTAGATTTTTACCACTTTTTTCCCCGGTAGAATGCTGATTATTCCTTTTAGCTCCATTTGCAGCAGTATTTTGCTCAAATAACCGGGAGCGAAATTTTCCAGCAGGCTGTCTATAGCCAGAACAGTGTCCGCTGGCACTTGGTCATAGATTTTTTGTTCCTCCGCGGTCAAAGCATAATGTGGCTGAGGAAAATCTAAATTTAACTGCGCTCCGCCGAGATCCAGCCGCAGGCGCTCCAGATCGTAAATAGGTTTGGCGCCCTGCGCGATGAGCCAGTTCGGCCCCTCGGCGAGCGGATTGCCCAGCTCTCCCGGCAGAGCATAGACTTCGCGGTTTTGTTCCAGCGCGATTTTGCCGGAGATGAGCGCGCCGCTGGTAAGCCGGCCTTCGATGACGATCACTGCGCGGCTTAAACCCGTGATGAGACGGTTGCGGCGGGGGAAGCACCACCTGCTGTAGGGCAGGCCGGGCGGATACTCGGAGAGCACCGCGCCCGCGCGGCAAAGCTCGGCGTAGAGTTTGTGATTGGCCGCCGGAAAACATTTGTCTGCCGGCGTGCCGAGCACGGCGATAGTCGGCAGGCCTAATTCCAGCGCGCTTTTATGCGCGGCGGCATCTACGCCCGCCGCCATGCCGCTGATCACCGGGCTGATATTAACGGCGCGGATGATCTTTTGCGTGCTTTGCAATCCATAAGCGTCCGGCTGTCTGGTGCCGACGACAGCGAGGCCGGCGCATTCCCGTATGTTAAGCGGGCCTTTTTGGTACAGCACTAACGGCGGATCGTAAATCTCTTTTAACAACGCCGGATAATCCGCGGAAAAATAATCAAGGGCAGAAATATTTTTATTTTGCAGTTTTTCCGTAAATACAGCCAGATCCAGCGTGTCGCGGAAACGCAGTATTTCCACGGCGCGTTCTGGTTTGAGACCGAGCGCCCGCAGATCCGGCGCGGTAAAATCTGTCCAGATTTTTTCCCGTGGATATTTTTTGAGCAGGGTTTGCAGGCGGGCTGGATTGAGATCGGGGAAAAAAGAAAATCCGAGCAGGGACATAATTATTCCTTTTCACCGCTCGCTAATATTTTATTTTAATTGGGCGTTTATGGCAAGAGCTCTAAGTTCCGCGGAAAATTTTTTTAAGCCGCGCACCGATTTCTTGGCGCTTAACCACCGCTTCCGCGCCGCCGATGATGAGACCGATATTCCAAGCGGCCTGACCAAAAATAAAAGCTCCTGCGGCCAGAACCGCTTTGCCCTTATCTCCCAGCGGCAGAAACGGCGCGGCTGCTATGACCGGCCAGGCCAGAGTAGAGGCCAGCATCAATCCGGCCGCGAGTTTTAGACGCCAGCTCATCGCGGCAATTATAAAATAATTTTTAGGATTTGGGTATGTTCAGGAGATCTCTTAGCCAGCGAAAAATTTCTTTGGTGTTTTGGATGATCTGCAGATGCTGTAATAAATTAAAATAAACGGTATCGTTTTCCGTAAAGCCATTTAAAAAATCACCTTTAAGCTCGGTATTATATATCTGAAATATTTTGGGTATAACCTGCGTTATTTCTGCGGCGGTGGCATTGGCCAGCAAACGAATGTCTTGATTTTTTTGCCGGAATTGGGGCGGGAAGACTGCCTCTTTGTTTAGCTGATACAGCAGATAGGCCGTTTTATTTAACCGGCTGGCCAGTATTGTTAAAAAAGCTCCGCCAGCAAAAGGATGCGTTTCAAATGGCTGGGCTTTTTTATATTCGGCGTCTTTGGGCGGAGCGAAAGACCCGAAAGCCTTGCAAGCCTCCTCATATAGATGATTTTTTTCATAAAACAGCCGCGCGCGCAGTTCATCCGGGATGCGGATTTCTTCCCGGTCAAAAGACAATTCCGCCTGAGCAATGGATTTAGCGAGCATAAACTTAAGGATGTCCGCGTCCCGCCGGCTCATAAAGCAGGGAATGCAGATTTTTCCAGCCGTCCCAAAAAGGCTGGCACTCGTCTATTTCGGCGCGGAACCGCTCGCAAAATTCCGGGTCTTTGTCCGGTTTGCGCAAACCGAACAGCTCCAGACATTTATACAGAGCACTCCTTTTTTGCTCCGTAAACAGAATGTCGTGCTTCAGATATATTGTTTCCAGCTGGCGCGCCATCGTTCTGACCAGAGGAACGGCGCCTTGCTCTATTTTTCCGGCGTCCAGAGCCCGGCCTGCGTAACGCAGCTGGATAACGCTTTTTTCCAGCTGTCCAGCCAAGCTGTCCAGATTAATTTTGGTTTGCCGCAGATAATTGACGCTGCTGGTGAACGAACGGTCCGGGCTGTTCAGACTGTTGAGCGCTTTAGAAAGTTTGGCCGAAATATTGGCGCGCAGGCTGGCCAGCAGAGCGCGGTCTTCGGAGGGCAGATAGCTTAAAATCTTGGAAAAATCCAGCAAATCAGTCTGGGGGCCGGCTAAAATTTTATTTTGCATAATAAATAATCGTGTTTAGCGGCCAAAAATTGCATTTATTTTAGTGTATAATACGCCCGATGAAAAAACTGGTGAATGCCGCTGTTGTCTCGGCCAGTCTGCTCTCCCCCGCTTATTTGCTGCTGATCGTAAACACCGGCACCGCAATTCCGGTAGCCGCCGGACAATTCGCCAGTATCGGGCTGCCCGGTGTATGCCTGCGCCGGCCTTTTTCCATACACGATGCGGACGGCGCGGTTTTGAGTTTTTTGATAAAAATAGTCGGCGGCGGCACGCGCCGGCTGGCCAAGCTGAAACCGGGCGATACACTTTCTATTATGTATCCGTTAGGCAATGGTTTTATGCTGAGCGAAAAACCGGCCGTGCTGGTGGGCGGCGGCTGCGGCCTCGCGCCTCTGCTTTTGCTGGCCAAACAGCTGCAGGCGGCTGGCGCGAGGCCGCTTGCTGTATTAGGCGGACGGAGTAAAGACGATATTGTTGAGCTGGGCGCTTTGGCCAAATACGCGGCGGTGCGCGTAGCCACCGAGGACGGCAGTCTGGGCGCGCGTGGCTTGGTCACCGCGGAATTAAATGATCTAAAATCAGGCGCGGCGGTCTATGCCTGCGGCCCGGAGGCTATGCTCAAAGCCCTGCATAAACTGGCCGCGGAAAAAAATTTTCATCTGCAATTATCTCTGGAAGCTTTGATGGCTTGTGGCGTCGGCGCCTGTCTGGGCTGTGTGACAGACACTCTAAAAGACGGCCGTGTCTGCGTTTGTTCCGCCGGCCCGGTTTTTAACGCGGAGGATCTGCCGTGGTAGATTTGAGCGTCGATATTGCCGGATTGCGCTTAAAAAATCCGGTCATCGCCGCCTCCGGCACTTATGGCTATGGCGCGGAATATGCGGATTTTCTGGAGATAGAAAAACTGGGCGGTTTGGCAGTCAAGGGCACGACGCTTAAACCCAGACAGGGCAATCCCGCGCCGCGGCTGGCCGAAACACCGTCCGGTCTGCTCAATACAGTCGGCCTGCAAAACAAGGGCGTGGATTATCTGATCAGAGAGCATTTGCCCAAGCTGGCCGGCCTGAATACGGCGGTCATCGTCAATGTCTGCGGTTCCACGCCGGAGGAGTACCGCGCGGTGGTTAAAAAACTGCGTGATCAGCCGGCGGTATCCGCGCTGGAGTTAAATATCTCCTGTCCCAATGTCAGCCAGGGCGGACTTGCCTGCGGCACGGACCCGGACACCGCCGCGGAGCTGGTAAAACAGATCAAGCCATTTTGCGACAAGCCGCTTATCGTCAAGCTCTCGCCCAATGTGACGGATATAGCCTCCATCGCGCAGGCCGTGGAAGCGGCTGGAGCGGATGCCGTGTCGCTCATCAATACTCTGCTGGGTATGGCTGTGGATATCGAGACGCAGCGGCCCCGCCTCTCAACTGTCACCGGCGGATTGTCCGGCGCCGCGGTAAAACCTGTTGCCCTGCGTATGGTCTGGCAGGCGGCGCGCGCGGTAAAAATTCCAGTTATCGGCCTCGGCGGCATCAGCTGCTGGCAGGATGCCGTGGAGTTTCTGCTGGCCGGAGCTTCGGCGGTGCAAATCGGCACGGCCAATTTTCAAAACCCTCTGGTAATGCTGGAAATAATTGCCGGGCTGGCCGAATATCTGCAGAGCAAAGGTTTGGCCAAAATTACGGACATTGTGGGCGGATTAAAAATTCCCGATTAACCTTACCCCAAATAAGATAGATTATTTAGCGTTATTATAGCTAGTTTTTTCTGCCGGGCGATTTTACCCTTGAATTATGTTAAAATTTTGAAGGCATTATGTTACGCAAACTGGTCATCCTTACTATATTATTATTGGCTTGTGTGCTGGCAAATGTTCCGTCCGCGGATGTTTTGCTGGAGCTGACCGGCCTTGATGAAGATTCTCTTTATCTGCACAGCCCCCGTCCAGATATTCTGTATTACAGCGGTCTTTTGCCGGAGACCAAAGATTTTGTGATCCGCGGCACCGCCGGGGAAAATGTCCGCCGCCTGACTTTTTCTCCGGGCTTAGGCGATGCGCCCGCTCCTCTGACGGGTTTTCGCGGCGGCGAATGGTCGGTGCGCTATACCGTGCAGTCCGCTGATGAGCCGGCAACGCTCACGATCACCGCCTATGACTTAAACGGCGTCTCCGCCGCGCGGACTATCGCGGTCATCAAGGACACTCTGCCGCCTGACCCTCCGGCGTGGGTCAAAATCTGGCCGGATCAATCCGGCATCGATTACGCCAGGGGTTTGGAAAAAATGGATAATGACCGGCAGGTCGTGGTGACTTGGACAGACGGACAGGACGGCGAGTCGGGCGTGCGCTATCACGTGCTGGGTGCCAGCGCCAAATGGTGGCAGAACGCCGAGCATAAAAGCGGCGACACGGAAGAAGCCGCCGAAGGCGAGAATACTTTTTATGTTTTTGCCGTGGATAATGTCGGCAATGTTTCTCTGCCGGCTACCGACCGGGTGTATATCGACACTATCGCGCCGGACGTGCCGGCGCTTTTTAGCGCGGTGACTTCGGCTGATTATTTTTACGGCGCCTGCGATCCGGACGTGGAAACTATTTTGGTCAATGGCCTGCGGGACGGCGGAATGGAAATAACTCCTAACGGCAGCTGGCGGCACAAACACGGATTAAACGGCGATAAGCGGCTGGCGGTGCGGCTGCAGGCGCTGGACAAACTGCAAAATAAATCGCCTGTAGGCGAGTTTGTGCTGGAGGTAGATCGCACGCCACCGCGGATTTTTTACGCGGAGCACAATGCCGCCGAAAAAGTTTTACGCGTCCGGGACCGCGTGACCGTCACGGCTAAAAGCGAAGAAAACTGTGCGGCTTTTTTCCGCATCGACGGAGTGACCGCCGGTATTTCTATGTATGATGACGGTACGCGCGGCGATGCGCGCGCCCGAGACGGCATATACACGGGCGGGCACGCCATCGTGTCCGACGAAGATCAGGGCGCGCTGGAAGTATTCGTGACTGTTTACGACCGCGCCGGCAATGAATCCGAACAAAAAACCCTGCAGCCGCTGAATATGGATTCTTGGGCAGAGCTGCCGCTGGATGATTTTGAGAATATAGGCGATGCCTATCCGTGGAAAAATCATCTCAAAGCGGCGAATGTTCGATATGTAGACGGCATCGATGAACAGGCGGCCGAAGGCGGCGGCTGTCTCAGGGTGGAGTATGATCTGGACGGCAGACAAAACTGGGCCGGGCTTTCCTCGCGGGAATTTTTGCCGCGCAATTATTACGGCCGGCGGCCGGCTCTGCAATTCTGGCTCAAAGGCTCCGGCTCCGCTTCGGCCAGACTGATTATCCGGCTTTTGCCCAAAGGCGCGCGTAATACAGGATTGGATGCTTACCATAATGATTTCACTTATTCCGTGCCTTTGGAAGGCGCTGAGTGGAAAAAATATTCAGTGCTGCTGCCGGAGAAGCAGCTGGACGGTCTGGAGCAGACGGTCAGGTACGCGGTCTACGTGTACAGTCCGGACAAAAACGACCGCGGCGTTTTTTATTTGGATGATTTGCGCGTCGTTTATCGCCGGCCGTTAAATGCGGACACGGGTGTGCTGGCCACGGCAAAAAATGTCGCGCCAGTGGAAATTCCGCCGCCGGAGCCGGCGGGCACCGCTCTAAAAATAACTGGCGATTCCCTGCTGGCGCCCTACCTGAGTCTGGAGCTTTCACCGCGGATCTTAAGCCGCGGCGGCCGGCAGACAGCCGAGGTTTTTATTCCGCCGGAGATGTCTGTGTCTCAGGCTTATGTCGTTTGGGGGCGCCTCAATCAAAAATTGCAGACCTCCAGACTGGAGCCGTTAGGCGGAAATATTTTTAATGCTGAATATCAAGTGCCGTCCGATCTGCAAACCGGCGAGCAACAGGGGTTGGTTTTCGTGCAGTCCGCGGACGGCCGGCTGTATAAAAAGCCCTTCTATTATAAGGTATTTGCCGCGGACAATGCCGGTCCGGCTGAGCGGATCACCGCGCAGTTTTTTCCGCATCCGCTGGTGCCCGGCAAAGATATTCGCGTGCGCGTGGCCGTGCCCGCAGCTGTCCAAACCAGTCAGGTTATGTTATTCTTGGGGCAGGATCAGAGTAAAGTTTTCTCGGTGCCGCTGAACAAACAAACTGCGGACGGCGCTTATGATATCTGGCAGGGTTCTTTTGTCCTGCCGGAGGGAGCGGCGGCGGGCGAATACAGCGCCAATATTTTTGGCAAAACAGCAAAAGGCGGTTTTCTCAAGCAAAAAACTAAATACTCTGTGGACGATTATGGCCAGAGCCGCGCGGTTGATCTGTAAATACGCTTTTATTTTTGCCGTTTTTTGCGGGGCCGCCGGTTTGTTTTTGGCTTCGGTTTATGAATTGGTGCAGCCGCGCAAAGAAGCCTATCAGCGGGAAGTTTTGCAAAAAAGCCTGCGTCTGCTGGCGCCCGGAGCGGATAGTTTCACGCCGGCGCAAACCGCCGCCGGACAAAATTACCACGAGGCTTGCACGGCGGCTGGCAGACTGCTGGGCTATGTGCTGGAAACGACGGCCAGCGGCTATAGTTCAGATCTTAAAATACTGGCGGGCTTAAACAAGGATTTTGAGTTGACCGGTTTCAAGATACTGGAGCAGGCGGAGACGCCGGGGCTGGGCACCAAAGCCGCTGGGCCGGAATTTGCCGCCAAACTGCTCGGGCGGCGCGCGGATACGCTGGCTCTGAAAAAAGATGGCGGAGAGATAGACGCGATTACCGGAGCGACGATTACTTCCCGGTCGGTGGTGGACGCGCTGCGGCGCGCGGCGGAAAATCTCAAAGAGGATTTAAGGAGTTGAAAATGCGGTTTTTAGGACGTTTATTTGTTTTGTCCGCGGCGGTTTTGTCTTTGACCGGCTGCGGCCAGCAAAAAGAGCTCAAACGCTCCGGGTTTTATCTGGACACTATATTTGAGGTGCAGATCAATGTCGACGGCAAAAAAGAAATTGTCAGCCGGGAAACCCGCAGTCTTTCCAGCGCTTTTGACCGGTTGGTCGAGCTGGACGCGAATATCAATAAACTAAGCCCTTTAAGCGAAATCTCCGCATTGAATGCCCACGCCGGCGTGCGGATGTTAGAATTGAGCAAACTGACCTATGACCTGCTCGAAAAATCCCTTTATGCCTCGGCTTTTACGGACGGTTATTTTGATATAGCTTGGTATCCGCTGACGCGGGCTTTTGAGACTTCTACGCCGTCCGAAGAGCGTCTGGAGAGGCTGCGCGCGGCCGCGGTGCATCACAATATTGTCTTAGACAAAAGCCTGCGCCGGGCGCGCTATCTGCATAACAACGCCGCTGTTGATTTTGACCGGATCAAAACCGGGTTTGCGGTGGACTTGATCTGCGGTTATTTAAAAGATATAAAATCCGGGCAGGTCAGAGCCGGCGGAGTAGGATATTATTATGGACCCCGGCGGCTGATTTTTAAGGCCACTGAAAAACAGAATATTGTGATAAAAGCGGATAATGCCGCCGTGGCGGAATTGGATGCCGCCGTTCCTTATTATGCGCGGTCTGGCCGCTGGAGGCCGTGTCTGCCTGTGCCAGCAGCTCCGGATACTGATCCCATTCGGCAGGTGATCGTTGTCGCGCCCAACGCCGTCACCGCCGAGGTGCTGGCCAACGCTTTTTATTTTATGGGCGTGGAAAAATCGCTGGCCAAAATTGCGGAAATCAAAAAACAGACTTCACGCCAGAGTATGTATGAAGTATACTTTGTGCTCGCCGAAGGCGACTCCGCGCGGATAGTTTCCAGCGCGGAATAGTTTATAGGGGTGAGAATAATGGAAATAAATGAAATAAAAAAACTGCTGCCGCACCGTTATCCTTTTTTGCTGGTGGACAGAGTGGTTGTTCTAAATGCGGACGGCATCACAGCGTTAAAAAATGTCACGGCCAATGAGGAATTTTTTAGCGGACATTTTCCCGCGCAGCCTATAATGCCGGGAGTTTTGCAGATCGAGGCTCTGGCGCAGGCCGCCGGACTTTTTGCCCTGAGCCAGCCAGGCGCGCCGGCTGGCGGCGCGGCCACGCTTTTTGCCGGGGTGGACGGCGTGAAATGGAAACGTCCGGTGGTGCCCGGCGATCAGTTAAGGCTGGTTGTGAAGCCCATCAAGATGCGCCCGCCGCTTTTGGTCTGTCAGGGCGCTGCGTATGTCGGCGAGGAAATAGCTTGCGAAGTAGCCGAAATGAAAATGATGATCACTCCGGCTAAACAGTAACTCTTATGCCGTCCAAAATCCATCCGACCGCCTGCATCGACCCGACCGCCAGACTGGGCGAGGATGTGGCCGTCGGCGCTTACGCGACGATTGGCGCCAACGCGGTCATCGGCGACCGCACGGATATTTTTTCCGGCGTGACTATTGCTCCAGACACGCTCATCGGCTCGGACAATGAAATACACAGCGGGGCGATCATCGGCGACAAGCCGCAGGATCTCAGCTATCAAAATGACAAATCCAATGTAGTTATCGGCAACGGCAATAAAATACGCGAATATGTAACCATCCACCGCGCCACCGGCGACGGAAAATCCACGCTCATCGGCGATAATAATTTCATAATGGCTCTGACGCATATCGCTCACAACTGCCGCATCGGCAGCAATATCGTGCTGGTCAATCTGGTGCAGCTGGCCGGCCACGTGGAGATCGAGGATTACGCCACGGTTGGTGGTATGTCGGCGATACCCCAGCATCTGCGCATCGGTCGGCTGGCGATGATCGGCGCTTACTCCCGCCTGTTTCAGGATGTGCCGCCTTTTATGCTGGCTGAGGGCAATCCGGCTGAAGTGCATTCGACCAATATAGTCGGCATTAGGCGCAATCCGCAGATTGTCCCGGTAGAAACCGCGCCGGTCATCAAGAACGCTTACAAATTGCTTTACCGGCAGGATAATAATGTCTCGCAGGCTATTGAACAGATTCGCAGAGAATGCCTGTTAAACGGCGAGCTGCCGGAGCAGATCGCCCATCTTATCAAATTTTGCCAGTCCGCTAAAAAGGGCATCAGCCGCAGCGCCAAGAAAAACAAAGACCTGCTGCAGTCCGAGGATTCCGGTTTTGAGGAAACCCAGCCGTTTTTTGAAAAAATGTACACGATGTTCAATAAAAAAATCCGCCGCGCGTGATTTTAATCATTATTTTGCAGCTGACGCTCATCGTGCTGGTGCACGAATTGGGGCATTATCTGCTGGCCAGACTGGCCGGCGTGCAGGTTTTGGGTTTTAACATTGGTTTTGGGCCGGTGGTCTGGAAGACGCTGCGCGGCGGCACGCAATACGCGCTGCGGCTTGTCCCGCTGGGCGGCTATGTTCAGCTTTACGGGCTGGATGAAACGCCGCGAAAAATGCCCGCAAAATATTCTTACGGAAAGAAAAAACTGTGGCAGCGTTTTGCCATCATCAGCGGCGGCGCCTTGTTTAATATTATTTTTGCTTGGGCCTTGTTTGTCGGTCTGTATCTGTCCATCCGGCCTTTTGCTTTTTGGCCGGCGACGGCGGCCTTCTGGCGTTTTGTGTCCGAGTTTCTGCAGGGACTGGCGGTATTTTTCCGCCAGCCGGATCTGGGCGCGCTTTCCGGGCCGATCGGCATTTTGGGCATTTCTGCTGAATCAGTCCGGCGCGGCTGGCAGTCTTTCTGGTTTTTTACCGCTTTTTTGAGCCTAAATTTAGGCGTGATCAATCTGCTGCCTTTTCCGGCTCTGGATGGCGGACGGCTGATTTTTCTGGCTGTCGAGTTGGTTTTGCGACGCCCGCCGCCGCCGGCGGTAGAACGCTGGGTGCACGGGCTGGGGTTTATTCTGCTTTTGTGGCTGATGTTTTTGCTCAGTTTTCAGGATGTGGCCAGACTGGGAAAATGACTAGAAATCCAGCAGCTGTCTAACTTTGATATTCAGAGTTTCACAGAGTTTTAACAGCTGCAGCAAAGAAATATTGGCCGTGCCTTTAATTATCCGGTAGTAATAATAAATGCTGATGTCCGCCGTGTAGGCGAAACTTTCTTTGGTCTTAAACCCTTTTTTGCGCCGCAGCCGCTCAATCTTTTGGCCGAGGCGCGCAAAACGCGGATTGATAATCTGGTGGTATCTTTCTCTGGATGTTTTTTGCATAAACTTAGATCCTGCTTAATTGAGTAAATACTGCTTGAAATCTTATATACAATACCTTAGAATTAACCTACTCAATTGAGTAAGTAGTAATCAGGACACATTAGAGCAATTGGAGACTAAGAACGGATTAGGGGCGGCGATTTATTTTTAGGGGGGCACAATGGCGCGCTACAGATATAAGACACCGGACAATGACAACTCGACAACGACCACGAACACGACGACCAGCGCATTAACTCCCAGTAAAGAATATCTGAAAAACCAAGAGGCGCTGGC
>JAITIS010000063.1 GCA_031279305.1 Candidatus Margulisiibacteriota bacterium
AACTGTCTTTGACTGCGGACAAGACATAATTGCCGCGGTCGGTTTCCGTGATCTGGTAGCCGGCGGCGGTCACCGCATTGCGGGCGCTGGCAAAAGCCTTGTCAAAATCGATGTAGCGGTAGGTGTGTCTGGTGCCTTTTTCCACCACTGGGTAAGTGTCCAGATATTCCAGCAGTCTGGCGGTGAAATTGTCGATATAAGCCTGATTGCCATTGACATCATAATTGCCCGGCAAAGCGGCGCTGATTCTGACAGTCAAGCGTCCGGTGTCGGCGTCCGGCACTAGGCTTATAACCGCGGACAGAGGCTCGTTAAATTGATTATTGGCGGTTTTTTCCCGGACGCCGAAAGCATTGGGTCTAGCCTGCACGGTCAAATCATTTTCCGTCAAATAAGCCGCGATATAAGCACTGACCCGCTCGGTGGTGGCTATCGCATAAGTGTATTCCGCAGATTTCTGGGAATTAAATTTGCCGTATTTATTTAATTCGGCGATGATCTCGGCCACCGCTTCTTTGGCGATCTGTTCGGAGCTTTCTTTGTCCGTGTCGCCGTTGATGAGCGCGAGGATGGTGACCACTGTCTCATTGGCCTGCGTGCCGTCTGTGACGGAGGCTTGCAGGGACTTGCTGCCGGCTTCCACGCTGCCGAGTGTGCGGTTGTCTTCCGGCGCCGCGGTAAACGTGTAATTGGCTTCATCCTCTTTGGTGATCGTGTAACCTTTGGCCTGCACCGCGGTGGTGGCAAAATCATACACCCTATCCTTGCTTAGATCGGTGTAGATTTTGTTGCCTTCCTGCCTGATGTTGACGCCGCAGCCGGTGAGCAAAAGCAAACCTAATAATATTCCCGCGATTTTCTTTAACATTTTTTCCTCCTGGTTTTTCTTGCGTGGGCCCACTTGGACTTGAACCAAGGACCCACCGGTTATGAGCCGGTTGCTCTAACCAACTGAGCTATGGGCCCCCCATTACTCTAGGAGGATTATATAGCATAGAAAAACTTGTGACAATATTGCCAAAACAACGTTGTTTTATGCGCCGGAATTTTAAGCTGAAAAAAGTATTGTTCCTGTGTTATAATCGTTTCATTAAAATCAATGAGGGGGTTTTCTATATGATCGGCACTACAGAGTTAATAGTAATCGCGGTTATCGTGGTTCTGCTTTTTGGCGGCGCACAGCTGCCCAAGCTGGCCAAATCACTGGGCGGGTTTATCAGCGAGTTTAACGCCGCCAAAGATGACGCGGAAGAAGCGCTGCGGACGAAAAAAGCCACCAAGAATGCGGTTAAGGCAGCTAAAACGGCTCCGCGTAAAGCAAAAAAGCGCGGTAAAAAAGCCTAAGGAGTCAGGCTTTTGCTTTTTTTGCTCCTGTTTTTTCTGCTTCTATTCGGCGCGGCATTTTATTGTTCTGTCCATATTTTACAGTGGCTGGTCGGTTACCTGTCCGCCGCTTACAACGTCAATGTGGCCATACTTTCGCCGATGGAAGCGGTGCTAAATATTATGCAGTTGGCCTTGTTGCTACTGCTGATTATTGGTCTGCCGGCGCTGCTGCTTTGGGCGGTGAGTTACGTAAGGCCGGCTTTGTACGCGCACGAACGGCGTTATCTGCATTATGTGCCGCTCAGTTTAATTTTTGGTTTGCTCGGCAGTGCCTTTGGCTGGTATCTGGCCACCAGCGTGTTTTTGCCTTATTTTGAAAATTTTTCCCGTATGCTCAATGTGCAAAATATCTGGAGCCTGAATTATTTGCTGGGCTTTGTTCTGACCAATCTGTTGGTCTTTTTTCTAGTTTTTCAGATACCGCTGGTTGTCATCATTCTGCGCGGCCTAGGTTTTATCAAAACCGCCAAGCTGGCCAGCCTGCGCAAAATAGTGATTTTAATTTCCGTAGTGGTCGGCGCGCTGATCACTCCGCCGGATGCGGTCAGCCAGTTAATCGTTGCTTTGCCGTTCTATCTCCTGTTTGAATTGTCGATACAGTACTGCCGGCTGAAAGAAAAAATTCAAGCTAGGGAAAAAAGGCCGCCTAGAAAAAAACGCGGCAAAAAGTGAAAATCAAGCGCAAATATATTACTCTCGTAATCTTTGCCGCTCTGCTTTTATTCCTGTTTTATAAATTGCTGGTTGTGGATGTGCCTATGCTATATGTCACGGGCGCGGGCAGCCCTTGGCGGGACATCAATGAAGAGGCGCTTCAGGACATCGCTTCAGGCCGTAAAACTTTGATCGTCCTGCGCCGCTGGCAGCAAAAAAATACCGAAGCGGGCGATCTGATCGTCGCGGAAGATCTGGCCGAGCTGAAGCTTTTTTTACGGGACAAGCCGGACGCGCTGGCTTATCTGCCGTGGTTTTGCGCGGAACCGGATTTGCGTATACTGCGTTATTTCGGCGTGTATTTCTGGGATGCCGAGTATTATCCTCTGGCGGCGCGGAAATTTGTCCGGGGACTGCCGCGCTATCGGCGTAAAGCTGTGCGCAATATCACGCTGGGCGGCGAGGTGCTTTTGAGCAGCGGCGCGGGCAATATCATCGATCGTACCAGCGATGTGAATTATCCCTGGCGGAGGGTGGGGCGTATTCTGCGTAAGGCTGATCTGACTATAGTGCGGCTGGGCGCTCCGCTGGTTTTTGATTATGTGAAACCGCGCCGTCCGGGCCTGATCTACGGCAGGGCGGCTTACGCCGGCGGATTGACTTATGCCGGAGTGGACGCCGCAGCGCTGGCCGGCTCTCACATCGGCGATGCGGGAGCCACCGGCATCCGCGATACGCTAGAGGCATTAAACAGCCGGCGGATTGTGCCGCTCGGCATAGCGCAGTCCCCGGAGCTGGCTTATACGCCATCGCTTTTCCGGCTAGGCGGATTTTCCGTCGCAGTGCTGGCCGGCGGCTTGGGCGCGGAAAAATACACGGACACCGATCTGAAGGGCAAAGCTCTGACTTATTATGCATCTGCCGACCCGGAACGGCTGGTCCTAGCGGCGGCTGCGGCTACGGCGGATGTGACGCTGGTGCTGGGGACTGCGCGCCCGCCGGCGCCCAGTGTTTATGCGGTGGATGGTTTGGGCAGTTTGATTTTTGATTCCGCCGGAAAAGAAGGGGTGATCAAGCGTTATTTTTTTTATAAAAAAAGACTGGTGGCCGTGGACTCTCTGCCTGTCTTTTTGAATGATAGGTGGTATACTGAAATAAAATGAAAAAAGAGCTGGCGCTTACTGTCAACGGGCCGGGCGAATTGAACGGCTTGGTTCTTCCGCTGGTTAGAGTTTTCCGGTGCAAATATCCAGAGTTGGTTTGCGTTTTATATGTCGTGCCCTGCCAATTTAGCGCCGGCACTGAGGCGGAGCTGGCCGGAGCCAGCGGCTTATTTGCCCGTGTTTTTACGCTCAAAGAATACCGTAAATATCTTTTTATCCGCGGCTGGCCGGAGGGTTATCGGCCGGCGGAAGACGGCATAGTTTTTTACGGCGGCGGCGACAGCTGGTATGCCAGACGCCTTTCCCGCAAATACGGCTGGCCGCTTTACGGCTATGACGAAGGCAAGGTGACGCATAAACACTGGTTTATAAAATTATTCTCCCGCGATCTGGACGGCAATCTGATGGTCGATGCCGCGCTGGCCAAAAAAATCAGCTATCAGGCCGTGCCGGCAGGTTCGCCGGAACTGACTGTGGGGCTGTATCCCGGCAGCCGGGAAAAACACCTGCGCTTGATGATAGGCTTTTTTAGCGCGGTTGCGGGAATATTGCAGGCTAAATATCCCCAGATCCGCCTGCGCTGGGGCATTACACCCGAACTGCGGTCTCTGGTGGAACGGGGCTTCCCTGACCGTTTAGCTGCGCCCTATGAACAAGACGGTGAGAAATACGATCTGATAATATCCCTCACCGGCACAAATACCGCGATCAATGCGGCGCTGGGTATTCCTATGCTGGTGCTTCTGCCTTTCAATGATCCCGCCCTGATACCTTTTACCGGATTGTTCGGCCTGATTTCGGATATTCCTTTTATAGGCCGGCTGTTCAAAGCGCTGCTTTTGCGGCTGTCCCTGCGTAAAATGCGCTATATTTCTATCCCCAATATTAAAGCCGGACGGGAAATAGTGCCGGAATTGCGGGGCTTTTTGACGCCGGAGCAGGTGGCGCACGAGGCGGAGCGTGTGCTTTTGCATATAGCGGAGCGCGAACGAATGCACCGTGAACTTCCGGTGTTTATTGGCAAGCCCGGCGCGCAGAATATTGCGGATTATTTTGCGGAGATTTTGGGATGAAAATAGTTGTGACCGGCTCTAGGGGAATGTTAGGCAGTGTGCTCGCCGCGCGTTTGATAACTGCCGGACACGCTGTGCTGCCGATTGACCTGCCGGAGCGCGATCTGCTGGATTTCCCGGCGGTGGCGGCTTATCTGCACGCGCAGAGGCCGGATTTTATCTACAACTGCGCGGCTTTCACCAATGTGGACCTGTGTGAAACTGAAGAGGCTAAAGCCCGCGCGGTCAACGCTCTAGTGCCCGGCCAGCTGGCGGATCTCGCCGCTGAACTGGATATTCCTGTCTTACAGATCAGCACGGATTATGTTTTTTCCGGCAGCGGCATCCGCCCCTATCTGCCGGAGGATCTGCCCGCCCCGCTCTCCGCCTATGGCCGCACCAAAGCCGAAGGCGAGGCTTTGGCACAAAAAGCGCCCCGGCATTTTATTGTGCGCACGGCCTGGCTGTACGGCCACAACGGTAAAAATTTTGTAGAGACCATCATTGCTCTGGCTAAAACTAAACCGGAGTTGAAGATCGTTGACGATCAGCGCGGCGCTCCGACTTTTGTCGATGATTTAGTCGAGTCCCTGCTTTTATTTCTGGAGTGTTCTGAGTATGGCATCTATCATTTCACGAACAGCGGCGAGACTACTTGGTGCGGCTTTGCCAAGGAATTTTTGCGTTTGACGGGCAGCGGGGTCAGAGTGCTGCCCTGCGCGACGGCGGAATTTCCGCGGCCGGCGCGCCGGCCGGCCTATTCTGTGCTAGACTTGGACAAAACCCGTTCTATGCTGAAAATAAAAATACCGGACTGGCCGGACGCTGTGGCCAGATACTGCAAGGGACGCCGATGAAACTCTATCTTAGATTATGGCCTTTTTTCCGCGAATATTGGGGGCGCTGTCTGGTCGTCCTGCTCAATGTTTTTCTTTTTGCGCTGGCCAATCTTTATTTTCTGGCGCTGGTCAAAGAATTAAGCTACGATATCGAGCGCGCCAATGTCGGGCTTTTTCTTTACCGCATCGCCGCCGGTTTTGTGCTGGCGGGCATCCGTTCGCTGGCTTCTTTTGGCCAGAGCTACAATATGGACTGGATCGGCCAGCGGCTGGTGATGAAACTGCGCCTGCGGATGTACGAGCATCTGCAAAAACTCTCAATGGATTTTTTCAACAAATGGAAAGTCGGCGAAATAATGTCCCGCTCCACCAACGATTTGCAGGTCATTCAAACTGTTTTTGTGGCCAATATCGTGACGCTGCTGCCGGAAGCGGTGACTTTTGTCGGCGTGCTAATCTATCTGGCGGTCTTGAACTGGCAGCTGCTCTTGATGATGGTGATCACTCTGCCGTTGTTTGCTTTTTTGATCCAGCTTTTTACTTCCAGAATGCGCCGCATCAGCAAATACAATCAGCGCAAGCTCGCCGATCTGGCCTCGGTTCTGCAGGAATCTATTTACGGCGTCAGCATTATCAAAGCCTTTGCCGCGGAGCGCAAAGAAATAAATAAATACGCCAGAGAAAATGAGCGTTCTTTTTGGATTAGCATGAAAGGCTCGCGCCTGCACGCCCTGCAGGAGCCGATTTTGTTTATGCTGCAAATATCGATGATCCTGTTGATCCTGATGGTCGGCGGCATTCAGATCATCGAGGGCAATATCACGGTCGGCAACTTTATTTCGTTTTGTCTGGGAATGGGAATGCTGGTCAATCCGGTGACTATTTTCGGCAAAGTTTCGGTGAAGCAGCAGCAGGCTTATGTGGCGTTGGACAGAATATTCGAGCTGCTGGACATAGAGCCGACGGTCAAAGAAGCGCCCAAACCGCAGCGCCGGACCATCGCCGGCAATGTGGTCTTTAAGGATTTGAGTTTTGCTTACAATGCCGCCAACGGTCTGGTGCTGAAAGATATCAATCTGGAAGTCAAGGCTGGCGAGGTAATCGCGCTGGTCGGCCCCTCCGGCGGCGGCAAAACCACGCTGGTCAACCTGCTCCCGCGTTTTTACGACACGACCAATGGACAGGTTTTAATTGACGGCATAGATGTGCGGGATTATGCTTTTGACAGCCTGCGCGGCCAGATTGGCATTGTGACGCAGGAGACGATTCTTTTCAGCGGCACGATCTATGACAATATCGCTTACGGCAAAGAAAACGCCGCGCAGGAAGAAGTGGAGCGGGCCGCGAGAATGGCCAACGCCCATAATTTTATTAAGTTGTTTCCTTCCGGTTACTTGACTTATCTGGGCGAGCGCGGCGTCCGCTTGTCCGGCGGCCAAAAACAGCGGGTGGCCATCGCGCGGGCTATTTTGAGCGACCCGAAAATTTTGATTCTGGACGAGGCGACTTCGGCTCTGGATAATGAATCCGAAAAACTGGTGCAGCAGGCTCTGGAAAATCTGATGCGGGGGCGCACGACTTTTATCATCGCTCACCGCCTGTCCACGATCATTAATGCTGGCCGAATAGCGGTTATCAATGAGGGGCGGATCTGTGCGCTGGGCAGGCACGAGGAGCTTTTGGCCTCCAGTCCGCTGTACCAAAAGCTATACCGTCTGCAGCGGGCCAAAGAACAGGCCGATGCCTAAAATAAAAGCCGGCTGTTACACCGCCAGATTTCTAGATTTGTCCGAGACTTTTATTTACGAGCCGTTAAAACTTTTTCAGCAGACAGATGTTTGCGTGTATGCCTGGCAGCGGCGTAATAAGCAAGTCTTTCCCTATTCGAACTGCCGCATCGGCAGAGAAAAAGATCTGCGCGGACTAATGGCCGCGGATGATTTGCAGGTTTTGCACGCCCATTACGGCTATATCGGCGTCTCCGCTTCGCGTTTTGGCTTAAAAATGCCCCTGATTACCAGCTTTTACGGTCTGGACGTGTATCAGCATACCCGCAACCCTTTTTACCGCTGGCAGCTGAGACGTTTATTTAAGCGCGGAAATTTATTTTTGGCCTGTTCGCGCAAGATGCGCGGCGACCTGCTAAATTTAGGCGCGCCGCCTTCCAGAGTCAGAGCGCTTTACGGCGGCGCCCATTTGGCCAAATTTCCTTATGCGGTCAATGAATACACGGAAAATAAATCGGTTGTTATTTTGATGTGCGGGCGGTTTGTCGAAAAGAAAGGCTTTATTTACGGCCTCCGCGCTTTTCTTAAAACAGCTCCCGCCTATGAGCAGGCCAGATTGAGAATCATCGGCGCGGGCGCGCTGGAAGCGGAGTTAAAACGCGAAGCTGCAAGTTCTCCTTTTGGCTCTCAGGTTGAGTTTTTGGGCAGCCGGACGCACGCGGAGTATATCGCGGAGCTGAAGCAGTGCCATATTTTTATGTCGCCTTCGGTGACTGCCGCAAACGGCGACAGCGAGGGACTGCCGACTGTGCTTATCGAAGCCGCGGCGCTAGGCCGGCCGCTTTTAGCCACTTTTCATTCCGGTATACCGGAAATAGTCCGCGACCGGCAAAACGGCTTGCTGGCGCCGGAAAAAGACGTGAACGCGCTGGCGCAAAATCTAGCCGCGCTCTTGGACGATCCCTCGCGCTGGCCGGTTTATGCCCGCGCGGGACGGGAATTAGTGGAGGAACAGTTCGATCTGGCCAAACAGGCCGCTAAAATAGAGGAATATTACCGGGAACTTGCGGCTTAAAAATTTGCAACGATTTGCCCCCGCTGGCGATAATCAGTAAAAAGGATTAGTTATGCAGTTAAAAATAATTTCTGTGGCTTTGGTAACAAGGCAAGATTTGCGGACGGCCGCCGCTGGATTGTCCGCCTATTTTGAGACTATGTGTTCTGCCCGGAATTATTTTTCCGGCTGTGAATACGGCATACTGCGTCCGCTGGCCGATCTGGACAATTTGAAAGAAGAATATTTGCCGGAGTTGTTGCCCATTTTGTCCAAGATTTATATGGAGGCTCTGCAGGCTGGCCAGGCGGACTTGGCCAAAGAAATAAAGCCTGAAGTTGTTTTGCTGGAAAACACGATGGCTTTGCTGGCGGTTATTCTGGAAAAATATAGCGAGCTTAGCGGAGATTATTTTCTAGACCTGCCCTGTGCTTTTTCTGCGGCGGAATATGAGGTCTGGGAAGACAAATGCGCCGCTCTGTACGACAGCCTGCTGACGGAAATAATACCGGTAATGAATAATGTGAAAAGAATTATCGCTTTGCTAAATCATCTGCTGGCAATAAGCGTCTGAGAAACATAAACTCCGGCGACGGCGCGCTTTGGCTTGACAAGCCTCTTCTTTTGCCGATAGAGTGTTGACTTAAATGGCGGGAAAATTCAAATATCTGGTCATCGTGGAGTCGCCGGCAAAATCTAAAACGCTGGAAAAGTATTTGGGCAAAGATTATAAAGTGCTGGCCTCGATGGGACATCTGCGCGATCTGCCCAAGAGTCGCATTGCCATTGACATCGAGCATAATTTCGAGCCGTCTTACTGCATCATCAAAGGCAAAAACAAAATCGTCAAAGAATTAAAAGACTGCGCCGCGCGCTCCGAAAAAGTCTATCTAGCGCCGGACCCGGACCGCGAGGGAGAAGCGATTGCCTGGCATCTGGTGCAGGCGCTTGCTTTGCCGGAAGATAAATTTGAACGCATTGAGTTTAATGAAATTACCAAAAACGCGGTCTTAAATTCTTTTGCGCGCGCCCGCGGCATTGACCTCAATAGAGTGAA
The DNA here is from genome assembly GCA_031279305.1 of Candidatus Margulisiibacteriota bacterium. GTDB lineage: Bacteria > Margulisbacteria > Termititenacia > Termititenacales > Termititenacaceae > JAISQA01. Next base: position 8,933 of record JAITIS010000063.1, read on the forward strand.
TGCTCAGCAGGCGCGCCGTCTGCTGGACCGGCTGGTCGGTTATAAAATTTCGCCTCTGCTGTGGAAAAGAGTGCGGCGGGGGCTGTCCGCCGGCCGCGTGCAGTCCGCGGCTCTGCATTTGATCTGCGCGCGGGAAGATACTATTCAGCAGTTTACGCCGCGGGAATACTGGAATATCGATGCTCAGTATCAAAAAGGCATCCAGTTTACAGCCAGAGTTTTCAACACGCTGGCTAAAACAGATGACTTTACGGTGCCGGACACGGCAGCGGCGGAAAAAATAAAAAATTCTATTCTACAAAACCCTTCGGTTGTATCCAGCGTCAATCGGCGCGAACGCCGCCGCAATCCTTACGCGCCGTTCATCACGAGCACTTTGCAGCAAGATGCGGCCAAAAAATTGGGCTTCAACACGCGCCGGACGATGTTGATCGCCCAGCAGCTGTATGAAGGCGTGGAGCTGGGCGCGGAAGGGCAGGTGGGACTGATCACCTATATGCGCACGGACTCGACGCGTATTGCGGAGCAGGCTTTGCAGGAACTGCGGGATTTTATTCCGCAAAATTTCGGCGCGGGATCCTTGCCGCCGGAGCCTAATGTGTACAAACAGAGCAAATCCGCTCAGGACGCGCACGAAGCGATACGTCCGACTGCTATCCGGCGCGAGCCGAAAATACTGGAGCAGTATCTGACCCCCGATCAGCAAAAACTCTACACGCTGATCTGGCGCCGTTTCACGGCTTGCCAAATGATCCCGGCTGTGTATGATCAGACTTCTATCGAAATACAGTCTGGAGAATATTTGCTCAAAGCGACCGGCTCTATTCTTAAGGAAGCCGGTTTTCTCAAGGTCTATGAGGAAGCCCGGGAGGATGAAACCCAGAATAAAGATACAGAGAATGCGCGCCTGCCGGAATTAAAAGCCGGCGACACGCTGGAGCTTTTGGATGTCGCTTGTCAGCGGCGCTTCACCCAGCCGCCGGCCAGATATACCGAGGCCTCGCTGGTCAAGACTTTGGAGGAGCTGGGCATCGGCCGTCCCTCGACTTACGCGCCGATTATTTCCACTATACAATTCCGCAATTATGTGCGGAAACAAGGACGCGCGCTGGAGCCGACGGAGCTGGGCATTATTGTGGACAAACAAATGCGCAAACATTTTCCCAATATCGTGGATTCCGGTTTCACCGCCGGCATGGAATTAAATCTGGATGAAGTGGAGGAAGGCAAGCAGGACTGGCGTAAAATGCTGGGGCGGTTTTACACGCCTTTTTCCGCAGAGCTGGCAGAGGCGGAAGAAAAGATGGAAGATATGCGGGTCAAAGATCGCCCGACCGATGAAATTTGTGACAAATGCGGCAAACCAATGGTCATTAAAGCTGGGCGCTTCGGCGATTTTATGGCCTGCAGCGGTTTCCCGGAATGCAAGAACACTAAAAGTATTTTGAAAACTCTGGAAGACATTGCGTGCCCTCTCTGCGGCGCGCCGGTCGCCGAGCGCCGTTCCAAAAAAGGCCGGATCTTTTACGGCTGTTCGGCTTATCCAGAATGCAGTTTTGCTTCCTGGGACAGGCCGCTCA
>JAITIS010000052.1 GCA_031279305.1 Candidatus Margulisiibacteriota bacterium
AATGCGGCGTGTGCAAGCCGGTGCAGACAGGCTATCCAGCTGATCAAGACTTAAAATATATTGCTAAAATCGCCAACTTAAAAAAGCCGCAAATTTATAACCCCCTGCATTTCAGCAAACCGCTGGCGCCGCAGCAAGCCTGTGAACAAGATCGCCTGCCTCCGATAGACACGAAAAAATTAGCGCGCGCTGTCGCCGCTTTCTGCCATAAATTTACAATAAGTTTCATCGAGGGCGCCGGCGGCCTCTATGTGCCAATACGCCGAAATTATTATATGCTCGACCTGATCAAAGATTTGAAAGCGGAAGCAATACTGGTCTGCCGGTTGGGCTTGGGCACGGTCAATCACACTCTGCTTTCTATTTCCGCTTTGCGCAAGAAGCGCATAAAAATCCGCGGACTGATTTTTAATCAGACCACCCCGCCGGATATTGATATTTCCGCGCAGTTAAATCCTTATATAATACAGGAGGCAGCCTGCCTGCCGGTTCTGGGCATATTTCCGTATCAGAAAAAATTAAATCCCGCTAAATTTGCTTTGCGTCTCGCGTAGCGATTAAGGCGATCCCCGTGCCGGCCAGATCGGCTAGCAGCGTCGCGCCGGCTCTAACCGGACGGCCAAGCCGATATTTTCTTACCTGTTCCATCGCCGGCAAAAGTTTGTCCTTAGGCAGGGGCCGCGCACTTTTAACCGGCACCATAGTTAGCTCCAGACCGTAAGCCGCCACGGAAGAAGTCAGCCAGCGTCTGGGATCCAAAATTTCCTGTTTGCCGTATTGCAGCCCGCGGGGACATTTATTGCCAGAAATTTTCCGCACAGCGCCGTCCGCCAGTTCTACAGTCAGCACACAGCTGTTCGGGCAAATAATACAGGTCAATTTATTCTGCATTTTTACTCCGTAAATATTCTACCGCCAAGAAGCCGGTTTTTTTGCTGTCTCTGGTCACGTTGTCAACTAGATCATACACTTTATCCGCGTTGCCGCAGACAAAAAGACCGGGCAATCCGCTCAAATCCGCAAAAATATCCCGCTCCGGCAGCAGGCCGACGGACACCAGCACGGTGTCGCAGGCCAGCTCAAAAGTTTTATTTTCTTGCATATTCAGAACTGTGACGCCGGCCACTCTTCCCCGTCCGCTGATCTTCAATACCTGATGACGCAGATACAGCGGAATATTGAAATCTTCCAGACACTGCACAACATTGCGGGTAAGTCCGGCGCTTTTTTCCTGTATCTCCAGCACGGCCTTGACCCGCGCGCCTTCCAGCGTCAAGCGTCTGGCCATAATCAGGCCAATGTCTCCAGAACCGATAATGACTACTTCTTTACCGGGCAGCAAACCCTCGATATTTAACAGTTTTTGCGCCAGCCCGGCGGAAAAAACTCCGGCGGGCCGGTCGCCCGGTATATGAATCATCTCTCTGGTGCGCTCGCGGCAGCCAGTGGCCATAATAACGGCTCCTGCTTTGATCGTCTCGCAGCAGCCCGGCTTGAGATAGGTTATTTCTTTACGCGCGGTAACTTTGACGGCAAAAGACCTGCGGCTTATTTCTATCTGCGGATATTTAGGCAGCTCGGCTATAAATCTGGCCGCGTATTCCGGGCCGGTTAATTCTTCCCGGAAATATTGCAGGCCAAAACCCGGGTGAATGCACTGATTGAGTATGCCGCCCAGATATTGATCGCGCTCCAGAAGCAAAATATTCCTGGCGCCGCGGTCGGCGGCGGCGATCGCCGCCGCCAATCCGGCCGGGCCGCCACCGACGATGACCAATTCATACCGGCGCACGTCTGTCTCCTGTCACCAGTTCCGAACCGGCGCCTTTTTTAGTGACTGCCGTTAAAGGCAGCTTTAATTCCTCAGCGATTATTTTCATAATGCGGGTCGTGCAAAAACCGCCGTGGCAGCGTCCGGCCTGCGCGCGCGTCCGAAATTTAACGCCGTCCATAGTGCGCGCGCCGCGGCGCACCGCTTCACGTATCTCCCGCGCCGACACCAGCTCGCAGCGGCAGACAATATCGCCATAGGATGGATCACGCTCCAGCAGTCCGCGAATACGCCGGACACTGGAAGCAAAAAGATGGCTGGTTGCTGGACGGTATTTTTGAAAATGTTTTTTACGCCGCAGGTTCAGCCCTGCCTTCCGCAGCAGCCGCACAACATACTCTGCTATAGCCGGAGATGCGGTCAATCCAGGAGATTGAATGCCGGCCACGGTCACTATCCCCGGCAGAGCGGTCTCGGCCCGGATAATAAAATCCGCGCCGGATACCGGACGCAGGCCGGCAAAATAAGCGATAATATCCCGCGTGTCCAGACACGGCGCCATCTCTCGGACGCTGTCTGTCACCTTGCGAAAACCTTCCGCTGTAGTGGATAGGTCTGTTTTGTCCTCTATATCCTCGGCGGTTGGGCCGATCATCGGATTGCCGTCCGAGGTTTTGATAACCAGCATGCCTTTGCCTTTGTCTGTCGGCAGGGGGAAAATAATATGGCGCGTCAAATTTTCCCGTTTTTTATCCAGCAGATATTCTTCGCCTTTGCGCGGAGTGATCTTAAAATCCGCCGCACCGTACAAAGCGGCGACCTCATCGGCATAAAGCCCGGCGGCATTGACCATAAAACGCGCTTCAAATTTCCGGCGGGTCGTCTCCACAATAAAACCCCGACCTTTTTTAACACCGGTCACCAGCTGGTCGGTAAAAATCTCCACGCCATTGGCCGCGGCATTCTCGGCCAGATCATAAACCAGCCGGTAAGGGCTGATAATGCCGGCGGTCGGCGCGTAGAGAGCATAAGGCACAGCGGAAGAAAGATTAGGCTCATTTTTGGCCAGCCATTTTCTATCCACTATGCGCAAACCGCGCACGCCTAGTTTCCGGCCATCAGACAATAATTTTTGCAGACGGGGCAAATCCGCCGCAGTAGTGATGATGATCAATTCGCCAACTTGTTTGAAATACACGCCGATCTCTCTGGAGAGCCCGCGCAACAGCTTATTGCCGCGCACGCACAGACGACCTTTTAAGGAATCTGGCGGATTCTGCGTGCCGGGATGCACGATCCCGCTGTTGGATTTTGACACGCCGAAAGCCAGCTCGGCCTCTTTTTCCAGCAGGGCAATGCTCAGCTGGTACCGGCTTAATTCCCTAGCCACCGCTGTTCCGGTCACTCCGCCGCCGATGATAAGAATATCATAAATCATACGGCGTCCTGCTTCCGCCGCTCGGAAGTCCGATAAAATTTGATTTGAGGAAACTGCTCCTGAATAAAACGAATTTCCCACGCTCCTTTGAATAAAAAAACCGGCTTGCCTTCTATATCTAGCATAATCCGCAGAGGCTTTTCAGCCTGAAATTCCCTGAGGTGCTTTTCTTCAGCCGCGCCTATCCAGTAGGCAAAAGCCGCCTCATAAGACTGATAGGCACAGCGCGCGCCGTATTCGTTCTCCAGCCGAAAACGCACCACGTCAAACTGCAATTCGCCCACCGCGCCCAACACTAGCTTCTGATCGAGCAAGCCCCTGAATAGCTGCACAGCGCCTTCTTCTGACAGCTGCCGCAGGCCTTTTTGCAGCTGCTTGGATTTCAGCGGATCACGGTTGACAACCAACCGAAAAATTTCCGGCGCAAAACTGGGTATACCGCGGAAATTCAAAATCTCGCCTTCAGAAAAAGTATCGCCGATTTTAATTGCGCCGGTGTCGTGAATGCCGATAATATCGCCCGGATAGGCTTCCTCTGTCACCGTCCTTAACTGCGCCATAAAAGTCAGCGGATTGGCGGCTTTGAACTCTCTTTTTTCCCGCACTTGAAAAACTTTCATCCCGCGGGTAAAAACACCGGAACAGACCCGCAGAAAAGCAATGCGGTCGCGGTGCCGGGGATCCATATTGGCGTGGATCTTAAAAACTAGGCCGGTCATTTTATTTTCCGCGGGATCGACCGTCCGCTCGGCCGCCGGCCGGGGCAGAGGCGGCGGCGCCAGCCGGATAATTTCTCGGAGCAGTTCCAGAATACCAAAATTATTCAGCGCGCTGCCGAAAAAAACCGGCGTCAGCAATCCCTGCAGATATTTTTCCAAAACAAAAGGCTCCAGCGCGCCGGTAATCGCCGCCACATCTTCCGCCAGTTTGCCGCGCGCAGCCGCCGGAATATCTGGAATATTCTGCGGGAGTATGCCGGTAATTTCCTCAAATTTTTGTTTGTCCGAAAACCGCAAATAACTTTGGTGTTGTACATTGTACACGCCGTAAAAATCCCGCCCGCTGCCGATCGGCCAGCTCAAGGGCGCCGCCGCCAGCGCTAGATTGTTTTCTAGGTCGTCCAGCAAAACAAAAGGATCCAAACTCTCACGGTCTAATTTATTGATAAAGGTAATGACCGGTATGCTGCGCAACCGGCAGATATCCATCAGTTTTTTGGCGCGCTCCTCCACGCCTTTGGCCGCGTCAATGACCATCAGCACGGAATCCACCGCGGTCAGCGTGCGGTAAGTGTCCTCGCTGAAATCTTCGTGCCCCGGCGTATCCAGCAGATTGATGACCGCTCCGCCGTATACAAAAGACATCACCGAAGTCGCCACCGACACGCCGCGCTGTTTCTCCAGCTCCATCCAGTCTGAGGTGGTGTGTTTTTGCGTTTTCTTGGCTTTAACCGCGCCGGCCTGCTGTATCGCTCCGCCAAAAAGCAGCAGTTTTTCGGTAATAGTCGTCTTGCCGGCGTCCGGATGGCTGATAATCGCAAAAGTGCGGCGGCGGAGGATTTCGGCTAGTCTGTCCGGCATAAATTTTTATTGGTATAGATACGGATTTTCCTGCCACTTGGCAAATTTGACCGCGTGATCGCTGATGCGCTCCAGATTGTTGACTATATCATTAAAAATCGCCGCGGCGTTGAGATTGCATTTTTTAGCCTTCAGGCGTTCCAAGTGATTCCGGCGCAGATCGTCTTTTTCCTGATCGATGCGGCCTTCCAGCTGCAGAGCCTCCTGCGCCAGACGGAAGCTGTTCTGGGCAAAAGCCTGCACGCTCAATTCGCACTCTCTATCCACATCGCCGGACATAATCCGCAGCTCGTCGACAGCCCGGGCTGAATATTTTATGCCGTTGGTCAGCGAGTCCTCTATAAGAAAAACAATGTTTAGCGCGTAATCCGAAATTTTTTCCACATCGTTGACCAGATGAAGCAAGCAGTTCAAGTGCACGGCTTCGTTGTGCGACAAAGTGGCGCTTTCCAGTGAAACCAGAAACTCAATAACCTCGGCCTGCAGATCATCAACCGCTTTTTCCATCGCCTGCACCCGCTCCGGATCGTGTTTGGTTTTATCAAAAAAACCCCGCATCGCCAGTTTTACCGTGCCGCGCGAAATGCTCATCATATTTAATAACTCTTTTTCCGCCTGATTGAGCGCGATGCTGGGAATATTGGCAATGCGCTTATCGATATATCTGGGCGCGGATTCGATAAGATCCGCATCTTTGCCCGGTATCATCCAAGTCACCAGCCTGACTAACACATTGATTAACGGCAGAAAAATAAGCACATTTAACACATTAAAAAAAGTGTGCGCGTTGGCGATATGCCGGGAAATATTAGCGCCGCCGCCGGCCAAAAACACCCGTCCGGGAGTGACCTTGTCCACAAGCCAGAGATAGACCGGCACAGTCTGCCCGGCCGGCAGATAATCCACGCTGTGCGGAATAAAAAAGACAGCCATAAAAATAGCCGTGCCCAGCACGTTGAACATCGTATGCGCCCAGGCCAGCCGTCTGGCATTGCGCGCCGTGCCGATAGAAGCCAGCTGGGCAACTATTGTCGAACCGATATTTTCACCAAAAACTAACGGAACCGCCGTGACAAAATCGATAACGCCGACCGTGGCCAAAGCCTGCGTGATGCCGACTGTCGCGCTGCTGCTCTGCAGGATACAAGTCAAAACACATCCGCCTAAGACCGCTAGAAAAGGATTGCGGGCAAACCAGATAAACAGCTGTTCAAAAGCCGGATCGGTTCTAAGAAAATTAAAAGTGTCGGTCATTATATCTAAGCCGAAAAATAAAATACCAAAACCAAAAATAGAGTAGCCGATCCACTGCCAGTTTTTCCGGGCGGAAAAAAGATGAATAAGCCCGCCGACTCCCACCAGCAATAAAGCGTACTGTGAAATATCAAAAGCGATCAGCTGGGCAGTTATTGTGGTGCCGATATTGGCGCCCAAGATAATGCTCACGCCTTTTTTGAGCGTCATCAGCCCGGCGTTCACAAAACCGACCGCCATCACTGTGGTCACGGCACTGCTTTGAATGATACCGGTGATGCCCGCGCCAACCGCCACGCCGATCAAGCGGTTTTTGGTCAAAGCGGCCAGTATATCTTTGAGTTTTTTGCCGGCAATTTTCTGCATACCGGAGGAGAGGGCTTTCATGCCGTACAGAAACAACGCCAGTCCACCGAGCGATGTGAAAAAAACCTGAAATGAGCCGTTCATATTTATTAAAGAAACGATAACATCAAACCTTTTTTCCGTCAAAAGCAGCATTGACGCTCTGGCTAAAGATGTTATTATGCGCGCTCAAAAAAAATAAAAAAGGGGGAGGCGGTTCAACCGCCGCTAGAAACAGCATCCGCGCACAGCGCCCGCGCTTTCTCCTCCGTCTTTGCCTCGGCGATGATCCGAATAATAGGTTCGGTATTGGACTGCCGTATATGCAGCCAGCTGCCGTCCGCGAAAATTATTTTCACGCCGTCCTGCGTGTCCAGTTTTTCCGCGGCGTATCTGGCTTGAAGCTTTGCCAAAATTTCCGCCGCCTGTTGTTCAGACGCGCAATCGAGCTTGGTTTTATGCATATAGTAGCGCGGATTGCCGCTGACTAATTCGGAAACCTTTTTTCCGGATTCCGCCAGATACTGCAGGAGCAAAGCGATGCCGGCCAGAGAATCGCGGCCAAAACCGACAGCCGGCGCCATAACACCGCCGTTGCCCTCTCCGCCCGCGACCGCGCCGGTTTTTTTCATCGCCAGCGAGACATTCACTTCGCCGATTTTTGTCCGTATGACTTCCGCGCCGTATTTCGCGGCCACATCATCGATAATGCGGGTCGTGGACAGATTGGTGCAGATTTTATTTGCGCCGGCCAGCCGGCCTTGTTTTAATAAACCCAGCATATATTCCGCGACCAGACAGAGCGTGTAATCCTCGCCGATCGCCGCGCCGTGCTCATCGACAATAGCCAGTCTATCCGCGTCCGGGTCTTGGGCAAAACCGATGTCCGCGCCAAACTCCCTGACCGCCTGCCCCAGCTCCGTGATATTAACCGGCGTCGGCTCCAGAGCGCGGCGGCATTTTTCTATATCCGGCTCAGCGTTAATCTGCCTGTGCCGCACGCCCAGCAGGTCTAATAGTTTCGGCGTGATCAGCGCGCCGGCGCCGCAGCAGGTGTCCATAACCACTTTTAGGCCGGCGGATTTGATCCGCTCAATATCGATGATTTTTTTCAGCTTTTCCAGATGAATAGCGCCGGCTTCCAGTTCTGTTTTCACGTCCAGCCGGCCTTCTCTGGCCAGAGCCAGATCTTCCGCGGACACTTGCTCATACAGGTCTAGCAGTTTCTGCGCTTCATTCGGCGGCAAGAATATGCCGTCCGGCCGGACGAATTTCAGGCCATTCCAGCGCGGCGGATTATGCGAGGCGGTCACGATCACGCCGCCGTCCGCGCCGAGGGCTTTGACGACCACCTGCACGGAAGGCGTGGGCAGATAGCCCACATCGACGATTTTCAGCTTGCCGTCGAAACGCAGTCCGCGAAACAGAGCTTCTTTGACCGCTGGTCCAGACTGGCGCGTGTCCGTGCCGACCAGCACCGTGCCGCCGCCGGCATAACGGGCAAAAGCAATGCCAAATTTTTTGACCAGCTCAGCGGTTAGGGTTTCGCCGTATATACCGCGCACCCCGGAAATACTGATTTTTAAGGTCATTTACATTCAAATCTATACTGCTCAATTATGGGATTGGTCAGAAGCTTTTCGGCCATTTCTTTGATCTGGGCTTCCGCTTTTTCCACGGATGGCGCGTCCAGTTCAAAAGTGATGTATTTGCCCACCGCCACCTCGCCGACATTGGCGTAGCCCAGCGAGGCCAGCGCCGAGGAAGTGGTTTTGCCGACCGGATCCAAAATGCCGTCTTTGTAAGAAACGTACATTTTTACCTGATATTTCATAAATGCTCCTCAAAAAATATAAAAAAATCGACAGGGTTATTTTACCCATTTTGCCCGAAATAGGGAATAAGAAAAATAATAGTCAGGCTTTTTCAGAAACTTAAATCAGCGCCATTTAGTGTGTTAATATAATTTACGAGAAAAATATGGCAAATAACGGCAAACTTGCACAAGCCAAGAATGCCAAAAACGATGAGTTTTACACACAATGGTCTGACATTGAGAAAGAAGTGCAGGCGTACCTAGAATTTGACCCTAGCGTTTTCAAGGGTAAAACAATTTTATGCCCTTGCGATGACTATGAATGGAGCAACTTTACTAAATTTTTTGCTCTGCATTTTCAAGAATACGGCCTGAAAAAACTTGTCTCTACAAGCTATGCCCCCGAAAGCAAGACATACAAGGCTGGATATCAGCCAACGCTATTTGAAACGGATGATCCAAAATTTGACAAAAAAAAGACTAGACTAAACGGAAAGATTTTTATTTTAGACAACACCGATATTAACCACGATGGTAAAATCAATATAGAGGATTTGCAGTGGAATTATTATGAAAGGCGACGGCGATTTTCGGAGCGCCGAAGTAATAAAACCGCGCAATGAATCGGACATTATCATAACAAATCCGCCGTTTTCGCTTTTTCGCGAATTTTTTGCCTGGCTTATGGAAGCAAACAAAAAATTTATTATCATAGGAAACAAAAACTGTATAACTTATAAAGAGGTGTTCCCCTTTTTCAAAAAAAATAAACTCTGGATTGGCTATGGTTTTAATGGTGGAAATGCGTTTTTTAAGACACCATATACAGAAAATTTTGCGGATGGCGTGTACAACAGAGAAACCGGTTTAGTAAAATTTCGCAATGTAGTCTGGATTACGAATCTCGACCACGGCCGGCGGCATAAGCCTTTGCCGCTAATGACGATGGCAGACAACTTAAAGTTCAGCAAGCACAAGGAGATTAAAAGAAAAAAGAAATATGCTAAATACGATAATAACGAGGCTATTGAAGTCCCCTACACTGACGCTATGCCGTCCGATTATAACGGCATAATGGGAGCGCCGATTTCTTTTCTCGATAAATATTGTCCCGAACAATTTGAGATTATGGGAATGTGCGAAAATCTGGATTTATACAAACTTAAAACGAAAGTTTATACATCTGAAGAATGTCGCAAAGCGTATTTTGAGAAATTTGGCAAACAAGGCGCTTACGACCTTAATGCAAGCGGCGTGGTTTATAAAAACGATCTGCTGGAAAAAGCATATCAGCGAATATTGATAAAAAGAAAAGGGGCAAAAAAATGAAAACCACGCTTAAAAAATATAAAATCAGCGAGATTGTGGACGGGTTTGTTTATAATGAACTGGAAGGCAGGGGCTTATTCGGTTTGTCCGGCAGACTGACAATTCAGCCTGAATGCCAGCGCAACTATATTTATGCTGACGGTAAAAAAGATGTTGCAGTCATTGAGTCTATATTAAAAGGCTATCCGCTGGGCTTGATTTATTTTAATGATGCCGCAAAAGATAGGTTTGAGGTGCTGGACGGACAGCAGCGCGTCACTTTAATCGGGCGTCTCACCACGGGTAAATTTGCAATTAAAGATGAAAATAATCGGGAGCAGTTATTCAGCTCATTGCCCGCCGAAAAACAAGAAAAAATAATGAACAGCGAGCTTTTGGTTTATCATTGCGAAGGTAAAGAAAAAGAGATAAAGGAATGGTTTAAGACTATCAATATCGCGGGCATTCCCTTGAATGAACAGGAATTGCTTAACGCGATTTATTCGGGATCATTTGTAACTCTGGCCAAAGCCGAATTTAGCAATTCTCAAAATGCGAATATCCAAAAATGGAGCGCATATGTCAAAGGGTCTGCCCTGCGGCAGGAAATTATGGCGGCGGCGCTGGACTGGGTCGCCGCTTCTCAAAAAATGGAAATCGACGGCTATATGGCGAGACACCGCCAAGATATTTCCATCAATGAGTTAAAAACCTATTTCAATTCTGTCATAAATTGGGTTTCAGGTGTTTTTGCCAATGTCGAAAGAGAAATGCGCGGATTGGAATGGGGCGGCTGTTTGAGAAATTCCATAAAAAGCCGTATTCTCCCGCCGACGTATCAAAAAAAGTGCGGGAACTCTACAGCGACGTTTATGTAAAAAATAGACGCGGTGTTTTTGAATATATTTTGGGCGGTTGCAAAGACACTAAACTTTTAGAAATTCGCGTCTTTGACGAGGCCACCAAACAAGCTGTTTATAAAAAGCAGACCGCCGAAGCAAAAAATAAAAATATATCTAACTGCCCGCTCTGCGCTATCGGACGCGACGCCAATAAAACCAAAATATGGGAATTAAGAGAAATGGACGCTGACCATATTGCAGCTTGGGGTAAGGGAGGAGCGACTGATATTAAGAACTGTCAAATGCTGTGCAGAACGCACAATCACGCCAAAGGGAATAAGCAACCTGTTGGGCGCGCCAAGGATATAAGAACAAGAAAAATGGGCTGAACGAATAATTTTTACGATACGTTAATGTTCTATGCACAACAAATTTATCGCTGACGACCGCCCCAACAGCGGAGATATTTCCGGCAATATCGGCCGGTGCCAAATCTTGGTGACAGCCAGACGCGCCGTGGACATACCGGCGGCGGCGGACGACACGGTGTTTATCGTGTCCAGTTACGCGCAGAACGATTATCAGCGTCCCAGCGGCATCTACAAAGATATGCTCAAAAAGTACGGCGGCTCCATCTCCGCGCTTTACGCTAAATATACGGCCAGACATTTGAGTCTGGGCGACATCACCTATATACCGGCCACGCAGAAAACCCCACACCTGCTCTATGTCCACACCATACCCAGACTGCTCAAGGAACAGGCCAAAGCGCCGGAAGCAATACTCGCCGCTTTGCGCCAAAGCAGCGAATTGCTGGCCGGCCAAGCGCAGCTCGCCAGAATAGTGCTGCCGCTCTTGGGCACCAGCATCAACAGCAATTTTTCGCCTGAGGTTTCTTTGAAATTATTACTGCACAGTTTGTATGTCAATCAGAACAAACTGACCGGCAAACAGGTGATCATCGCCCTGCACGCCAGCAATGAATTTATGCTCCCGTACGCAGCAGCTTTGTTGCAATCCCGGGATTATATTTCAGCGGCGGCGTTAAATGAGGCGGACAGGGCTAACAGCGAGCTGAAAAATTTTAATTCGCATATCGTGCTCAGCAACTATCACGCGCTGGCCAAAGAAAATTATGTAAAAAATTTATTTTCCATCATTATCCCCAATAACGATAACAGCACGCAGATCATTTCCGGTCTGGGCATTGACTCCAGACATATTTCGCAGGAGTCCAAAATTCCATATTACATACCCAAGCTGAATTTTCGCAGTCTGTTGGCCGCGGAAATAAAAGAAAATGACGACATCTGGCGCTTGAATTTACTGCCGCGTCTGGTGGCGCAGGCCAACGGCGCCAAGAAAATCCATCTGATCGACAGTCTATCCCGCAACGGCGAGGAGATCGAGGAGCTAAGGCCCTGCCTAAGCATTTACGAGCGTTTGCGCAAGAAACTTGCGGAGCAATGCCGGGAAATTAACAGCAAAAAAGTTTTATCCCGGCTCAAAACTGCGAGGGTGTTTGAATTAAATTTTCCAGAATTTGCCCGATTTGCCAGAGACATAAAAAACGCGCTGGAACGTTTCAAGCTGTCCCACACCACCATCCAAAAAGCGCTGATCGCCGCCATTCAAAATTATCTGCGGCAGCTCTGGGACAGCCGCCCGGATCTGCCCGCGCCTGTGCGGATCGCCGCCGCTCTGGACGCCTGCCAGAATGAAGCGCTCAATACGAACGACATTACCCTGCGGATTATCGAAGATATAACCTACGTCGCCGATTATATTTTTGATCAGAATATCACTTCGGCAAAACTGCGGCTGTTCGGCCAGCCGCAGGCGATAGTCTGCCCGCATTTTACAGTAGAAGATGTGCTGCAAATACATATATTTTTTGCGGAAACCGCCCAGCCGACCCTGATCTCCTCCTGGGAGCCGGATTTTATACCGCAGGAAGCTAAATTGAGCAGCAAGACTCTCCGCAATGACGACGCGCAGGAATTGTGCTCCCTGCTGGGGATCGGCTACTACATCAGCGATGACGCCGTGGAACTTTTGGCGCGCAAACAACCCAGAAATATAGTGATGACTATCTCCAATGATGAATCCTGGCACAACGGCCGCACTACTTACACCGGCGCGACTATCATCATCAATACGCCCGCTGAGGCAAAACGCTTCACCAGTGCTTACAATAAAATATTCAAGGCCAATGAAGTTAATATGTCCAGCCGTGAATTATTCCACGAGCACCGGCTGCTGCTGGGTGAAATTTACGCTAAAATAGTCCGCCGTATGCTCACGCATCACAATCAATATGAGCTGATGCTTGAATGCTCTCCCGCGGAATATGCTGCGCACTTGGCCAAAGTGCTGGCGAACGTAATGCCGGACAAATATAATATACTGTCTGAAACCGACCTAGCCAATATATCCGCCGCGCGCGACGTTTGTATCCAAACGGCTCTTAAAGAACAGGCCAGATTAAAAACGCTGTTTGCCGCCCGCCGGATTTAAAGATCAATCCTCAAATCCATAAGCTTGGTGTATACTTCCCGTATGTCCCGCCAAATTTTAGCGACCAGCGCCCTGCCCTACGCTAACGGCAGTATTCACCTCGGCCATTTGGTGGAATACATCCAAACCGACATCTGGGTGCGTTTCCAGAAACTGCTGGGCAATAAATGCCTCTATATGTGCGCCGATGACACGCACGGCACACCGGTGATGTTTTCCGCTAGACGCGCCGGCAGCACGCCGGAAGAACTGATAGCCAGAATGCACGCCGAACACAGCGCGGATTTCGCGGCCTTTAACATCGGCTTTGATCATTATTACTCCACCAATTCGCCGGAAAACAAAGAATTGTGCGAGCTGGTTTACCGCCGCGCGCGGGAAAAAGGCCGGATCGAGGAAAAAGAAATAGCACAGGCCTACTGTGAAAAATGCGGAATGTTTCTGCCCGACCGTTTCATCAAAGGCGACTGCCCCAGATGCGGCGCGCCGGAGCAGTACGGCGACAGCTGCGAAGTCTGCTCAGCGGCTTACACGCCGACTGAGCTTAAAAACGCCCACTGCGCTGAATGCGGCAGCGCGCCGGTGCAGAAAAAAACCCAACATTATTTTTTCCGCTTGAGCGCTATGGCCGCAGAGTTGCAGACGTGGGCCGCTTCCGGTCATATTCAAACCGAAATACGCAACAAGCTACAGGAATGGTTCCGGCAGGGATTGCAGGATTGGGACATTTCGCGCGACGCGCCGTATTTCGGCTTTCAAATACCCGGCGCGGAAAATAAGTATTTTTATGTCTGGCTGGACGCGCCTATTGGCTATATCGCCGCGACCAAAAATTTCTGCGCGCAGACCGGCCGGGATTGGGAGGACATTTGGCTGAAGCCGGGCTGGGAAATACACCATTTCATCGGCAAGGATATTTTGTATTTTCACACTTTGTTCTGGCCGGCTATGCTTTTGACCGCCGGTCTGCGCACGCCGGATCAGGTGCATATTCACGGTTTCCTCACCATCAATGGGGAAAAAATGTCCAAGAGCCGCGGAACATTTATACAGGCGCGCCGTTATATTGACTCCGGGCTTAACCCGGAATATCTGCGTTATTATTACGCGTCCAAGCTCGGCTCCAGTCTCAACGATCTGGACCTAAACATTGCGGATTTTGCCGCCAAAGTTAACTCCGATCTGGTCAACAAGCTGGTGAATATCGGCAGCCGGCTGGGCAGTATCACCGCCAAAAAACTGAACGGACAGTTAAGCGCGCCGGACGCGGCTGGACGCCAAATACTGACGGAAATAACCGCCGCGCAAAATTACATAATCAAGGCTTACGACTCGCTGGAATACCAGCAGGCGGTGCGCGAGATAATGCGCTGGGCGGACGCCGCCAATAAATACATCAATGACAACGAGCCTTGGAACAAAAAAAATCTGGAAGAAGCCGGAGCGATCTGCACCGCCGGCTTAAACTGCCTGAAAATTTTAACCGCTTATATCAAGCCGGTGCTGCCGGTCATCGCGGGCGGCATAGAGAAATTTTTGAACTGCAAAGAATTGAATTTTTCCAACGCCGGAGCTATACTGATCAATCACCCCATAAATGTCTATGAGCATTTAGCCAAACGGGTGGACGAAAAAGAGGCGGCTAGGAAATTATTGGGATAACCATTCCCCTGTTGCCGCGGCGCCGCAAAAAAGGAAAACTTATGGTCAAAGAATTAAACAGCGCGGAGTTTGCCCAAGAAGTGCTGAATAGCCCGGTGCCGGTGCTGGTGGATTTCTGGGCGCCGTGGTGCGGTCCCTGCCGGATGATGGCGCCGGCGCTGGAAGATGTCGCCCGGCAATTAGCCGGGCAGCTGACTGCCGTCAAGGTAAACACGGACGACTATCAGGAGCTGGCCGCGCAGTACAATATCACCAGCATACCCTGTCTGATACTTTTCAAAGGCGGTCAGGAAGTGAAACGCTTTGTCGGCGTGCAGCAGCCAACCAGTCGATTTATAGAAGACCTAAAGCTGGCCATTTAACACGCTATATATAGCGTTAGAACACCATATATAGCGTGTCTGGCGGCAAACCGAATTCAAGGTTAAAAAAATGAAATTTCCCAAATTTTCTTACGATATATTTACGCAACCGGAAATAGTTTTTTCCCTTTCCCCCCTTAAACTATTTCCGGCCAGAAAAATTAAACAGGCTGTCCTTGATCTCAGACAGCCTGTTTCTTTTCAATAAGGAAAATCACAAATGTTTCAAGAGATAGGTTACCGCTTCTTCAGTCGAATTAAGTCCGGCCAGCGCAGAGATATGCTTGCGCACAAGCAGCTCGCTCTCTTTCGGCGTGTAGCCCAGGGCGCCCAGCGCGGATCTGAGATCGGCCAGAAAACCCTCTTCCAGCAAGCTGTCCGCCGCTGACAATGGGGAGATATTTTTATCCCTGATAAGTTCGGGAAAAAGTCTGGCTATTTTATCTTTTAATTCCACGATTATTTTCTCCGCAGTTTTTTTGCCGGCGCCCAGACTGCCCGCATCGCCGCGGTAAATAATATTCACCGCTTCCGCCGCCGCGTGCCTATCCAAAATGCTCAAAGCCATTTTAGGGCCGACGCCCGGCACGCCCAGTAAAGTCAAAAAAACCTGGCGTGTCGGCCAATCCGCAAAACCGTAAAGCAGCCGCGCGTCCTCGCGGATATGCTGATAAATATAAAAAGCCTGCTCGCGTTTTCCCGGCAGTTCTTTAAGCGCGCGCGCGCTTAAACAGATCTGATAACCGACGCCTCCGGTTTCCAGAATTACGCTTTGTTCATCTTTGGCCAAAATTTTACCCTGTAAATAAGCGATCATCTTTTGCCTCTCTCTTAGTTTATTCTTTAACTTTTATTTTTTCCAGTATAGCGCTGTTCGCGTGGCAGATCGCCGCCGCCAGCGCGTCCGCGGCGTCGTCCGGACGGATTATTTCTTTCAAATTCAGGATGCGCTTGACCATTTCCTGCACCTGTCTTTTGTCCGCGCGCGCGTAACCGCAGACACTCTGCTTGATCTGCATAGGCCGGTACTCCGCCAGCCGCACGCCAGCCCGCGCCGCCGCCAGCAGTATCACGCCTCTGGCCTGCGCCACGGATATGCCGGTGGTCACGTTTTTGGCAAAAAACAGCTGCTCCACGGCGATAACATCCGGAGTATGCCGTTTAAGCAGCGCGCTGATCTGATCAAAGATCCGCACCAGCCGCTCGCTCTGGGTCAGCGCGGGGGCGTTTTTGACACAGCCAGCTCCGACCAGATGCAGACGGTTGCCGGATTGGGCAATCAGTCCCCAGCCGACTATAGCCGTGCCGGGATCAACGCCAAAAATCAACCGCTCGCTTTTTTTGCTCACAGCATTTCCTTAAAAGTTTTTTCATCAATCACCGGCACGCCCAGTTTTTTAGCTTTTTCACATTTGGCGCCGGGGTTTTCGCCCAGCAGCAGAAAACTGGTTTTTTTACTGACGCTGGAAGATACGCTGCCGCCGCGGGACTTGATCAATTCTTCCGTCTCAGCTCTGGCCAGCGTAGGCAAAGTCCCGGTCAGCACAAAAGTCCGCCCGAACAATTTATCCGAGACCGGCGGCCGCCCGCCGCTTAAATTCACGCCGGCCCGCTGTAAACGCCGGATAATATTTTTTAACTCCGGCGTCCGCAGCGCCGCAAAGAGTGAACGCGCCACCACTTCGCCAACACCGTCTGTGTCCGCCAGCTCAGTCTCAGCGGCAGACAAAAGGTTTTCTATAGAGTGAAATTTATCCGCCAGTTTTTCCGCAACATACTGCCCGGCGTGGCGTATACCCAAGCCGTACAGTATCCGCGCCAGACCGGCCTGTTTGCTCCTGTCTATAGCCGCCAACAAATTACGGACGGATTTCTCCCCCATCCGCTCCAGCTTTAGCAAATCCTCATATTGCAAATAATAAAAATCCGCCGGCGTTTTCACCAAACCGGCCAAATGGAGCTGCTCGACTATTTGCTCGCCGCAGCCCTCGATGTCCGCGGCATTTTTACTGACAAAATGCCGGAGCGCGCCGCGCACTCTGGCCGGACAGTCTGCATTGGGACAGCGCCAGACAGCCTCATCTTCGGCGTCTTTGACCGCCGGAGCGCCGCAGACCGGACAATCCCGCGGAAAAACAAATTCTACCCCGCGGGATTTCCGGCTCTGCCCGGCGTCTGCGGCGACGCCTACTACTTCCGGGATCACCTCGCCGGCGCGCTGAATAACCACCTCGTCGCCGACGCGCACATCTTTGCGCTTTATTTCGTCCTCATTGTGCAAGGTCGCGTTAGAAACAACCACGCCGTTTAATTCCACCGGTGTCAGCCGCGCAACCGGCGTCAAAGCTCCGGTGCGGCCGACCTGTATGTCTATGGCTTCCAGTCTGGTCACGGCTTGTTCCGGCGCGTATTTATAAGCGACAGCCCAGCGAGGCGCTTTAGTCGTGAAACCCAGAGCCTGCTGCTGGGCGATGGAGTTCACTTTGATAACAATACCGTCCGTGTCGTAATCCAGTTCCCCGCGCCGTGTTTCCCATTCTCGAACATATTTTTTGACCGCGTCCAGACCTAGACAGATCCGGCGGTGGGGGTTAATCTTAAAACCCAGCCGAGAAATCAGCCGATAACCTTCCTCCTGCGTCCGATGTTCGGCGAGGACGCCGTAGCAGAACATATCCAGCCTGCGCGCGGCTGTGACGGACGGATCGAGCTGGCGCAGGCTGCCCGCCGCGGCATTGCGCGGATTGGCAAAACCTTCCAGCCGGCTGAAATCCGAACGCTTCATATACACTTCGCCGCGGACGATGATGTCCCGCGCTTCCGGCAGACATAAAGGTATCGCGCGGATAGTTTTTAAGTTGGCGGTCACGTCCTCGCCTTTTTTGCCGTCGCCGCGGGTCGCGCCTAGGGTAAACAGGCTTTTTTCATAAGTCAGAGAAACAGCCAGCCCGTCGATTTTTAATTCGCAGATATACTCCACTTCAGATACCCCTAATCCTTTGCAAACGCGGGCGTCAAAGCTGTCCAGTTCTTCCAGCGAAAAAACATTGTCTAGAGAATACAGCGGCTGGCTGTGCCGCACCGCCGCAAATTTGCTCAGAGGCGCGCCGCCCACCCTCTGTGTCGGCGAGTCCGGCGTGATCAGCTCTGGATGGGCGGCCTCTAGTTTTTTCAGCTCGTTTAAGAGCCTGTCATACTCCTGATCTGATATCTCTGGAGCATCCGCTACATAGTATAAATACTCGTGACGCTGAATTATGCGACATAAATTTACGATATCTTGCCGGGCAGCCATTGGCATAAATTATACCGCGTCTGGCATACTTTGATAAGAAAACAAGCCCAAAACTTACGATATCTTTATGCAGAGGTGAATTATGGATAACGCTGATCCTCTTAAATTAAGTTCTTCCGGCATCGGCAGAGTTTTCCCCGCACAGTCAGCAAAAACACCGGATACGACACCTAAAACCAGCCAACAGGCATACCCTAACCAATTCACAGAATTACTCAAAAAAATCGAGCAAAATGTATCTCCAGAGCAAATTCAGAAAAACATAGATGAAGCCTGCGCTTCTGGAAAACTGGACGAACATCAAGCGCAGATATTGATCGGTTTATTGAGTACAACGGAATATTTTCTGGAAAATAGCTTACCCTATCTTACAGAGCAAGAACTGGAGAATATCGGCGAGCTACTACAAGATGTTTTCAAAGAATTCAGTATTCAGATCGGCGATATGTTTATACACGGATTTAGCGAGACCATCGGCATAGAGAATAATCTTAGTGCTATAAACACTGGAATCGTCCACCTCGATGGTCATAACACGACTAACGAAATTAATTTTAGCGGAACCGCCGAAAAGTCAACTATTACGTCGCAAAATGGGCAGCTTTACAATTTAAACATTCTAGGCAATGCAGGGTCTCATTTCTTCCGGCTGCGCTCAGAGCAAACCGAGGCAAACGATGAAGGTTCATTATTGTTCAACGATTTTGAGACCAGCGGAGAGTTTGCTGGCTGGAACTGGCAGACAAAAGCCAAAGAAGTCAAAGTCGAAAACAATCAGCAGGACACAGAAGTCTTTTCGGCTACCGCTCAAGACGCCAGTTTGACGCTAGACAATACTAACAGTCGTCAACACGCACAAGCCACGGCAAATAATATTTATATTGAGGGAAAAAACAAAGAAGAGTTTTCTTTGACTGGCAGTCATTTACAAGCGCAAGGCGAGATTGACGTTTTGCGCGCAGAAATAATCAGTGAAACCTTTTCAGTTGAACAGAATGGAAATAATTTATCTGTGGAAACAAATAAGCTCACTGGACGCGGAACCTATAATGATTTGAATTTTACAGCCGCGGCTGAACGGGGAGAATTTCAAAAGGACGGCGAGAATAACAGCAGCGCGTTAAGGAATATTCAAGCTGATTTACGGTATCAACAGGCCACCGCTCACACAGATATTGACAACGTCAACTGGCAGCAAAACAGTTCCGGAATAACCGGGCAAGCAGAAAATATGTCTGCTTCCGGCAGTTTCCAAAACACTAACAGCAATATCTGGGCGGAAAAAATCACATTTAGCCGGGAACAGGATGTCTATCGCGGCGCTGGGCAAAATATCGACGCGCAGGCCGCGGGAGAAGGCTGGCAGTCCCAGATAGAGAGCGCCGACCTGTCTGTGTATAAAGACACTTATATAAAACAAGCGGACGCTCAAAATACCTTAGCCCGGATAAATACAGGCTGGTTCAATGCTGTCACAAATATTGAGTATCTAAATTACAGGGAATCCGCCGCAGGAATAAACGTTATGCTAACCGGCCTGCAAAGCCAGATCGAAGGGCACGCTTTGGGTTTTCAAAATTTTACTTTCCAGCAGGGACAATACGGGACAAGCGGCGCTGTGGATAATCTATGGTTTCGCAGTATTCCTGCTTGGCAGGTTGAAGGCGTGATGCAGAGCCTAAATTTTGACTATACACCGAACACGCAACATTTGAATATAGACGGCCTAGCTATCCGCGGCGCAGACTGGGGAGCCTTGGTTCATAACCTAAATTTTCAAAAGGACACGGAGCATATTAACTTAAGTCTTTCTAAATTGCAGATATATTACCAAGCGTTCGGCCTAAAACTTGACTATCTAGCGGCTTATTATCAGAACGAAAATAACAAACTAGATTTAAGCGCTGACAATGGCTTAATATCTCTGACCGCTTCAACCGTACTGCCGCAAAATGGTTCACAGGAAGATTTTTTAGCCGCTCTGCAGGAGTTAAGGCCGGAGGATATTCAAAAAATCGACATCGCTAACGCTGGAGACTTGCTTAACAGGCTAACTCTGGAAGATTATATGCAGGACAGAGCTTTAGAAGCTGTGCATACAGCGCTTGATTTCTCTCTGCAAGCGGATGAAAAAAACATCGCCGCGTTAATGAATTTTGCAGATGACCCGGCACAGGGACTTAGCGCCGTCAATAAAATAACCAACGGCTGGGCGCAGGCCGAGATCAATGACTTCCTCGAAGGTTACACTAGGTTTAACAGCAAACTCACGGAGCAAATCCGGGGACAAAACCTGCCCCAGCATTATCACAGCCTGCGGCACGCCGGCGAATACGGGCAATTCTCTCTGCAAGCCAGCCAAAATCTTGATGCTTTCTCGGCCAGTTATATGTACGACGGCAAATTTTGGTCAGCCGGAGGCGGCATTGCTAAACACAGCCCCAGCAACGCGCCGGCTTTTTCCACAAGCATTATCAATTTTTTCCCAGAATACTCCGGCAATATTTTGCTGGGCGCGGGGCACAGATTGGCCAGACTAAATCTCAACATAGGCGCGCTGACTTCTTCTATGACTTTGGGTAATGATTGCCTACACAGCGCCACTCTGTACGGTCTGGCGAAAACTTATCATTACGCTCAGTATATTCCAGACAGCGCAAAAAAATATCTGGATTATGCGGTCATTCCGTTGGCTGGCATCAATTTTTCCAGCGAGCTTAATTTACCGGGGTTTTCTTTTTACGGCAGTTACACTCCATTTTTACAATGGAACGGAGAGGGTGAGACTTTTAAAGAACAGTTAGATTTCTTAAACGGAATAACCTACATAAAAATCAGTAAAATATTTCCTCTGTCCGGTCCGCGCAGATTAGGCATAGGAATCGGCAGCGCTATTCAAAATACCGGCGCTAACTTGGAATTGCAGCAGGCTCAAATAGAGGCCTGGATAAAGCCAGATAACACAGCCAGATCAGTGGGTGTCGGATATAGTTATAATAAAGAAAAAGAGGCCCACAGCATTACGTTAGATTTGACGATGTAAAGTTCAGCCATTGGCATAAATTATACCGCGTCTGGGCATACTTTGTGCAGAAGTCGCAAAAGGAAATATATGCAGACAAAACTAATAAAATATATCGAAGAAAAATATCCCGGCTACACGGCTAAAGCGGGCATAGAGCATCAGGCCTATACGCTGGAAATACTTATGGCCAAACTGACCAGCGACGATCTAGCCCGGCTTAGAGAGGAGCGTTTAATTCTCGTTAAAACAGCCACGGAAAAACCGAAACAAGCCCAAAAGCCCTCCGAACAGGAAAGAATACTAATAGAATTTATACGGAAAAGATACGACAAAGGAATTCCGCCCGAAACCGTTGCGGAGACCACGGATATAATTTTAGCCAGAGGCAATCTAACCAATCCGCTGGCTTTTTTCTTGTGTAACTGCGGAATTTTTCTGGAAAAAGGCATCCGCTTAAATACCCCTTATAAATTTTACTTGATAAAAAATACATTCAACGAAGCAAATTTTCTGACTATTTTTTACAAGAGTAACAAATATTCGGTGCCGCATAGATTCAGCGAACTTCTGCTTCAGCAGACTTCCGAGGGAGAACACGAATTTATTTTTTATTTGAATGCAGACAAAGAGATCGGTATGCGCATCGACGGCACGGATTTTAGCCTGCCAGAGCCGTTAGCCACTTCGTCACAGCCATAATATAGCGCGCCGCCGGCCAGAGTATCAGCTGGGCGACAGCCAGCGTGGCCAGCAGGCGTCCGGCCTGCAGGAAAAAAACCATAGTCCAGACATCATTGAGCGGCCTTTTGCCGTGCACCGCCTGATCCGTGATGCGCGCGCCGGTCGGATCAACCATTATCGCCAGCATTATCGTGGCCAGCCCATTGACTATGCCGGACAGCTGCACGGCCGTCGCTCTCTGTTCTGGCAAAAAAGCGCCGGCCAAAAGCGCGGCCAGCACACCCACCGCGTAAATAGCGACCATCAAAATATTCAGATAAAGAAAAGTATGCGGCACCGCCCGGTAATTCAGGCCGGAGAAATAATCCAGACGCGGCAGGCGCAAACCGGCCAGTATCTTAAATAAATGGCGGGGTTTGAGCGCGGCTAAAAGCAGACTGGGTATCGAACCCAGCCGCTCAAAAACCGCGATGCCCTTGACTAAAATATAGGACACGCCCGGCGTGAAAATCATAGCGAGCAGGTTGCCGGCAAAAGCCGCCAGCAGGATCAGCCGGAAACTGGCCAGCAATTCCGGCGCGGCGCGCAGTCTGACCGCCTGATCAACCAGCGCGCCCAAAAGCGGAGCCTGAAACATATTGGACAGCCGGGAGATCAGAAAAGCGATGTTCACAAAAGACAGCGACGTGGCGATCTGGCCGGTGCGCGCGCCGGCCAGCCGCATAGAGAGCGCCAAGCATTCAGTCAGGTGAATGACCCCGGTAAAAAAACAAACTATTATGATTGTGTTCATTTGCCCCTTCTGGTTTGATACGCGCGGAAGCAATATGTATTTACCCGCATTTGGCTATCCTACGTTAATCTGTCACCCAAATATATTTCCGCCGCGATCCGGCGTAAGCGCCGTAAACTCGCTTGCGGAAATATATTTATGACTTTATTCATAATAACTCACGCTGGCTTTGTCTGTCTCCCAGACGGTCACCCGGCAGACAGGCAGAGCGCCTGAGAGATCTTGGTAAATCTGTTTGGCTATATTTTCCGCGGTGGGCGAAATTTGCAGGACATCGTTCAAGTATTTGTGGTCAAACTTTTCCAGTTCTTTATTTAGCGCACTTTTCAATCTCTTAAAATCAAGCACCCAGCCGACTTCCGGTTCTTGTTTTTCGCCGCGTATGGTCAGCGCCACGCGCCAGTTGTGGCCGTGCAGATTTTCGCAGGGGCTGTTACTTTTGATAAGCTGGTGCGCGCCGGAGAAGGATTTCTCGACCGTCAACTCGAACATATTTACCTCCTTGTATTGCGCTGGCAATAAATTCATAACGCGCGCTCCCCGCCGCCAGCAGATTTTCTCTTTCCAGAATTTCCCGCGCCAAGTGCACTGCCCCAGCCGCCGGGTCTACGTATTTTAACCGTTCTCCCGCCTGCCGCCGAATAACCACATCGATCAACGGATAATGCGTGCAGCCGTAGATCAGCGTGTCAATGCCGGCGGCCAAAAGCGGACGCAGATATTCTCCCGCGGCAGACTGCAATTCCGGCGAATCATAATCGCCCTGCTCAATCAGCGGCACAAAACGCGGGCAGGCCTGTTCGTAGACCCGCACCGAAGGATTGAGGCTGGTCAGAATATTGCGGTACGCCTGCGCCTTGACCGTAGCCTCGGTGGCCAGCACGCCGATCTTTTTATTTTTGGTCAGGGCAAAAGCGGTGTTGGCGCCCGGGCCGATCATTCCGATAATGGGCACAGCAAAACGGTCTTTGCGCCGCTCCAGCGCCAGCGCCGAGGAAGTGTTGCAGGCCACGATAATCAGCTTCACTCCGCGCTTTGTCAGATAGGCCAGTATTTCCTCATTGATGACAATTATTTCCGCCGGTGTTTTGGAACCGTATGGCACGCGCGCCAGATCAGCGTAATAAATCACGGATTCCCTCGGCAGTTGTTTTTGCAGCTCGCGCAGGACAGTCAGGCCGCCGATGCCGCTGTCAAATACGCCAATAGGCTGCTTATTCATACCGTGAATTATATACCGCGCTGGCGTGTTCGTCATTGCTGGTCTTTGCGTTTAGCAAACCGCGGCCGCGCAGCGGCCATCATAAAAAACAATGCCAAAAATTAGTTTCAAAAAAGTTCTTATTCTAATCCCCGCCGCTAAGAAGCGCGCGTATTGTTCGTGAAACAAAATGTTTCACGAACCTAAATTTATCGTATATTCACGCTAAAAAATCACATATTGACTTGGGGGGGGGGGGGGGGGGGGGGGGGGGGGGGGGGGGGG
>JAITIS010000030.1 GCA_031279305.1 Candidatus Margulisiibacteriota bacterium
AAAGACAGCATTAAAACCAGCATAATACCGTCGCTCATCAAACTGCTGAGAGTGTCTATATTCATAGAAAAGACTGCATCAAACCCTGCACGATCAAATACCAGCCATCTGCCAGCACAAAAAGCAGGATCTTAAAGGGCAGAGAAATCATCACGGGCGACAGCATAAACATACCCAGAGAAAGCAGCACATTGGACACCACCATATCCACCACCACAAAAGGCGCAAAAATCACAAAAGCGATCTTAAACGCTGTGGTCAGCTCAGATAAAATAAAGGCCGGCATTAAAACATACATCGGCACCGCATTGAGATCGGTTATCGGCGGAATTTTGGAAAACTCAATAAACAGCACGAGGTCTTTTTCTCTGGTCTGCCGGATCATAAAATTCTTGAGCGGCAGCAGGCCCTTTTCCCAAGCCGCCTGTTGGGTAAGCGCGCCGGACTGATAAGGCTGGAGCGCTGTGGCATTGATCTCCTGCCAGACTGGCGTCATCACGTATACAGTTAAAAACAGGGCAATAGAGATAATGATCGATGAAGGCGGGGTCTGCTGGGTGCCGATAGCCGAGCGGACAAACCCCAGCACAATCACGATGCGCAAAAAGGAAGTCGTGGCCATCAAGAGAAAAGGCAGCAGCGAGATCAGCGCCAGAGACAGCATCAGCATCACATTTTGGCTGAACTGCTCTGTGCCCATTATGCTGTTTAGATTAAAAGTCTGAGGCGTGATCGCCGGAGCCGCCCAGATCGTGCCGCTCAAAGCTAGCCAGAAAAAATATTTTTTACTTATGGACATTTTTTTTATCCTTAGGTGGTGAACTTTTTTTACCGGCTTTGCCCGGCAAAAACTCGGCGAGATAGGCGGAAAATTCTTTTTTAACGGCCGGTTTATATTCCAGTTTTGGCAGATCATAGCAGGCGGTCTGCTTGCTGCTGACTATCAGCAGTTTGTGCGCGCCTTTAATTTCCAGCACGTAGAGCGCGGTGCCCGGCTCCAGCGCCAGTTTTTCTTTGATCCGCAAATTATTCTGTCTGTTATTCTGGCTTTGAATCTTAGGCAGGATATGCCGGTACCAGTAATACATAAAAATTAACAATACTATGATTAAGACAAAAGATTTGACCAGATAATTGGCATAAACGCCGTAAGAACTGACGTACGGCACGGCTTCCTCTGCCTGCAAAACCGCGAAAAATAAAAACGGCCAGATTTTCCGCATTTTAATGGCTGACTACTTTGGTGACTTTTACTCCGTAATTTTCGCCGACCGCCACAATTTCGCCCTGCGCGATAGTCTGAGAATTAACCATAATTTCCACCGTATCTCCGGCTTTTTTAGCCAGTTCGATCACATCGCCCTTGGACAGCTGTAAAAGTTTCTGCAGATCTACCCTAGTTTTGCCTAGCATCACGGTCACATCCACCGGAATATTGCCGAACAACCCTTGGCTGAATTTTGCGCCGCCGGAGGAAGGTTTTAATTCATCCAGCTCCACATCGTTGTACTCTTTCGTTTTGGCCGCGGGCGCACTTTCCAGTATTTCTTCCGCCATAAAAACTCCCTTCGTTTTTTATTTCAAATCATCAATATCCCAAGTGAAATCATCGCCGTCTTCCGCGGCTTTGTCTTCCGGCAAAAGCTCGTCGAGCAACGGATCTTTTATTTCTAGTTTTTCCTCGTCCACCTTGCCTTCCGGCGTGTAAGCCACAGACTGCTCATTTACCACGGGCGGAGCCGGTGGATTTTCTGGCGGAGCGGCGGCGGGGCGCGCGGATTTGAGCTGCACAGGATCTTTTACTTCCACAGTAGGTATCTCCGGCTCCGCGAGGGGAGCTTCCAGAGGTCTGACCGCCGGAGCAGGAGCCGCCGGCGCCGCAAAATTATAAAACTTGGGCTTATGCTCCACCACTTTGACGGCGTATTTTTCTGCTTTGCGCCCCAGCTGCACAAAAAACTCGCCCTGCTCAGCGATGGACAGCACCAGCGATTCAGAAACTTTTTCTTTGAGCTGAAAAACATCTCCCGGCTGCAGATTGAGTATATCGTTGATCGTCACGGCAGTGGAGCCGATCCTGACATTCACCGGAACTTTGACATTGGTGATCGCGTCCGGAGAAAGGCGCAGGGTCAATTTTTTGGGTTTGGCTGCTTTTTGGGCGCTGTACAGCTCCGTTAGTTTTTCCACTGCTTTTTCCGCATAAACAAACAAAACTTCCGCCGGTTTATTGTCCGCCAGATAAAAACTATTGGAGAAAACCAGCACCTCGTCGTCTTTTTTTAATTTTGTTTCCGGCTTTATCCGCGGCGCAAAAACTTCGCCCGCAGCGCAATCGCCCAAAACGCCCAACAGCTGCGTTTGGTAAGACTTTAACATTTCCTGCCACAATGGCTGAAGGGCTGATTTCTCAATAACGGTCAGGGCTTCATTAAGTTTTTTTACAGCAATACCGGGTCCGCCGCAGGCTCTATCCAGAAAAGCATAAGCCAAAACATTATCCAGCGCCGCCGTAAAATCCACGGCGGAGCTGACTTCAAAGGAAGTGGTCGCGTTCGGCAGACGGTTTTGCAGATCGGAATATTTCAGCTTTAGCACCGCCGTCTCCTGCGTGCCGCAGGCGATTTTTAAGTTTTGATTGATCAGCGCGCCGAAACTTTCGCCCCATTTATGATGCAATTCTAAAAGCTCATCGATTTGTTCTTTTTCCAGATTGGCGGTGGCAAAGTCATTGGTGTAATCCCTGCCGGGACGGTATTCATACCATTTGCCGATCACCGGCCTTAAACGTATATCTTTTACGAGCGTCGCCATTTAGCCTCCGTTTAGCTTAATAATTTATTGATAACCTGCGATATTTGATCGCTGGCGATTTTAATCGCGCTCAGGGTCGCGGACATCGCTCTTTGCACCTCGATAGCGTCAATGGTTTCGCCGGTGTAAAACACATTGGACTTTTCCAGCGATTCCGGTTCGATAGAGCCAAAGGAGCCTTCGCCGGCCACGCCGGTGGTGCGCGTGCCGGAAACTACAGATTCCTTCAAAGCCGTGCCGTCATACTGCGTCAAGCCCTCCACATTGGTAAAGTCCGCCAGCATAACCCTGGCGATCTGCACAGCCGGTTCGGAGCCGTCTTTGTAAGCAGTATAGTTGCTCAGCAAAATGCCGTTCGGCCCCCAGCCCAGATCAGTATAACCGCCGGTAGTGATCGGGGAACCGCTCTCGCCGATCAGCGTGCGGCCGGAACTATCTACGATATACTGTCCGGTGGTATCCACGTGAAAACTGCCGTTGCGCGTATAATAGTAGGTGCTGCCATCGTCCGGTGAAACCACAAACAAGCCGCGCCCGGAGATAGCGCAATCCAGCGCGCCGCCCTCGCCCAGCGCGCCCTGCGAAAAATCCAGACTGATACTGCCCAGTGAAACACCGGAGCCGAATTGTATCGGATTTAGCTGGCCGGACGTGCCTTCTCCCTGAAAACCTTCATTGACCACATCGTTAAACACGGTTTTGAAAGACTGTTTCAAAGCTTTGTAGCCGGTCGTGGCCATATTAGCGCTGTTGTTCGTGCTGATCCGCAAACTCTCATTAAATGTGCTCATCGCATTTTTCGCGCGGCGCACTATATCCAGCAATCCCACTGAGTCCATAAACTTTCCCCTCCGGCCGCTTTTTTAAGCCTGCTTTTGTCCGGTATCCGCCGTTTCCACTTCCGCGGACAACGCTTTAATGTCATCCAGCGTCACCGTGGTTTGATCATCGATCTTAAAAACCGGCTTAGCGACATTTTCAATATCGATTTTGGTCACCCTGCCGGTTTTGAGCAGGCCGTCCGCTGGATCGAGATATTCCACTAGCTGTCCCAGCCACTTTTTATTTTCCGTAAGATTGGTGTAAGCCTGCAGGCCGCGCAAAGTTTCCTCCACCTGATACGACTGCAAAGAAGCCGCAGGCGTAAGAAAAGAAAAATCAGAAGTAATGCCCTGCGTGGCGAATAAGCTGCTCAAGGAAGCAGAGGAAGAAGAACTTAAACCCAGAGCTGAAAAAATATCCGCCGTGCCAGAACCGCTGACGCCGTAATAAGAAGTCAAACCGCTGTCCCCGCTATCGCTGTCGTCCGTAGACGC
>JAITIS010000077.1 GCA_031279305.1 Candidatus Margulisiibacteriota bacterium
CCTTGAACGCAAACACAACAATACCGCCGATAATTTTATGTTCACATTTGGCCAGATAAATTTTAGCGATAGGCATATTTTGCCGGATGTATTTGTAATAATCAGCGGACTGTAAATCATAATCCTGCCGCGCGGCCATTTTTTGCATTATTTGATAAAAATCCTGCAGCTCGGTCTCATTTTTTAATTCGCTGACCGCCACGCCTTTGCGCCCGGCCAGACGGATGTTGTAGCGCGTCTTTTCGTGAAACGAGGCTAACAACTCGGCTTCGGGACGCTGTAAATCAATCAACATAGTGGCTTTGGTCTGTAATTGTTTTGGGGAAAAATAGAAGCCGCGCTTATTTAATATTTGTTTGGCCGCGGTGTCCGTCTCCCGGTAATTCGGCGAAATACGGATAAAAAAAGCGCGGTGTCTTTTAGCCAGCTCTTTCAAAAAATCCAGCATTTCTGCCGTAACCGCCTCATTCGCAATATCCCAGAGCGGGCCGCGCGGCGCATAGAGAATTTTCAGGCCAAAGCTGGAGCGCATCAGGAGCGAAAACCCGGCGATTATTTGGCCGTCTTTTTCCAGAACATACTGCCCGGCATCCCGCCAGCCAAAAGCGCATTTCAGATCGCGCCAATGTGTCGTCTGCATAAAATGACCGCGCGCGGCGCGGGAGACAAAGTCATTATATTTTTGCACATCGGCGGTTTTTTGGAATGACATTAACGAATTTTAACACGTTTCGCCAGCATATTTACGCTGTCGCTTTATAATGCTTAAATATCCGCCGTATGAGTGAGCCAGTTATTCGCACGCGCTTTGCGCCCTCGCCCACCGGCTATCTGCACGTCGGCGGCGCGCGCACGGCGTTATTCAATTGGCTGTATGCCCGCAAAAACAACGGCAAATTTATTCTGCGCATCGAGGACACGGACAAAGCGCGCTCCACGCAGGAAGCCATACAGGCTATATTAAAAGGTCTGCGCTGGCTGGGACTGGATTGGGACGAAGGCCCGGAGGCCGGCGGCGCAGACGGTCCGTATTTCCAGACACAGAGACTGGATGCATACAACAAATATCTAGCCGAACTGCTGGAGAAAAAGCTAGCTTACGAAAAAGACGGCGCGGTATATTTCCGTTCCACCGATCCAGACGGCAACATCGAAGATTTTGTTATCCGCCGCGCGGACGGGATGCCGGTGTACAATTTCGCGGTGGTCATCGATGACGCTCTGATGCGGATCACGCACGTTATCCGCGGTGACGATCATCTCTCCAATACGCCCCGGCAAGTGATGATCTACAAGGCCTTAAATTTAGCCATACCCAAAATTGTTCACGTGCCGATGATTCTGGGGCCGGACGGCCAGCGTTTGAGCACAAGGCACGGCGCGACCGCGGTCGAGGAATATGAAAAAGATATCCTGCCGGAAGCAATGGTCAATTATTTGGCGCGGCTGGGCTGGGCTTACAAAGATCAGGAATTTTTCACTATACCGGATCTGATCGACAAGTTTTCCCTGAACAAAGTCGGCCGGTCCGCGGCAATATTTGACCGCAAAAAACTGGAATGGCTGAACGCCGAGCACATCAAAAAAGCCCCGCTTAAGCGGCTCAAAGATTTCCTGCCGCCGCGGTATGCCGCGCAAAAAAATATTGATCAGGTTTTGGCTTTGGGGCAGTCGCGGATGAAAACCGTGGAGCACATCGCCAAAAGCTGCGCTTATTTTTACGAGCAAAAGCTAGAAATCCCGGACGAACCGCGCCGGCAGTTTTTGACCGCGGACATCAGCGTCCGCTTAAAAGAGCTGGGCGGGCTGTTAAAAAACACGGACTGGCAGGCGCCAGCTGTCGAAAAAACCGTGCGGGATTTTGCCGCCGCGCAAAAATTGGACGCCGCACAGATCATAATGCCCCTGCGGGTGGCGCTGACCGGCTCCACAGTTTCGCCGGGGATTTTTGAAGTGATGACTCTGCTGGGCAAAGAACTGACTCTGGCTAGACTGGCCTGATTATTCCGGGCTGTTTAAGCCACCGAGATAAAAGCCGCAGCGCCAGATAAAATTCCAGCTTTCGTAAAAGCTGACTATATCCTCATCTGGATAATCCCCGCGCGCGCACAGCTGCATAAACCCTAACTCCACATAACTGTTATTGGAGTTGATCCGCCAGAACAAATGCTTGCCGAGCTGCTGTCCCTGCCCAGCGGTATTGTCGCGGTAGCGCAACTGCAATAAATTTAAGTTTAGTCCAAATCCAACCGCCTGCGTGCCGTAACGCAGATAGTAAGTGGCATACAGCGGCAGAGACATCTGCACATATTTACCGGACAGGAGCGTGTCCCGGTGCGCCGTCTCGGTCAGCCAGCCTAGGCCAAAAGCCACAAAATCATTTGCCAAAAACAAAGGATGGCCAAAAGAATCCAGTTCAACAAAATAAGCCGGACGCAGGGAAAGCCCGGATATTTTGACGCCCCGTTCCGAACCAGAAAGCGTCTGGGACGCGCTGCCCCAAGTCAGTCCGCCGGAAAAAGCTATCTCCGCGCCGGCCAGAGCCAATAAAATCCAAATCAGCAGAAAACCCCGCATAAAAAATTATAACCGGTTTACCCGGCTAAAAGCAAAATCATAAGAGAACTTTTTTAATCGTTGGGCTTGATAATTTTTGTCCGGCCGCTGCCTCCGGTGATCAATTCATTGCCGGCCAGATCATAAATAAGATTCTCGCTTTGAATCAGCGAGTCATTTTCCCAAGCGCGGGTGTTTTCATAAAACTCAATAATATTTTCCGTCCGCCGCCACAAAGCCCGTCCGGTATTAACTATAATATTTCTGGTTGTATTTTTGCTTTGCAGGCGTACATCTCCTGACAGGGACACTCTAGAGCGGCCGGAGCTTACCAGCACTGATGCGCCGCTCAAAGCCATCGTGCTGGTTTGCAGCTGCACATTATGCTTAAAATCAAGCTCATCCCGGCGCACCGACCAATCTAAAAGGTCAGAATGTATTTGAAAATCCTCGCCGGAAAACACAACGTTCTTTTCCAGAGTCAGCACATCAAGGGCATTCTTAAGCACGGCTCTATCGCCGCGCACAGTGTAGGCGCCTCTGGTGATCTCGCAGCCAGAATCGATAATAAAAAGATTAAAAATCAGATTGTAAACGATCCTGTTAGCCGCCACATTGATCTCGCCGTTGCTCAAGCGGGGGCGCCGGTCAAAAGTAAAAGTCTGTCTAGCGCTGTCCCAAAAAGCCTGCGGGGAATTTATCTGCCACGGCTTGCCGTAAAGACTGGTTGTCTCGCCGGCAAAATTATTAAAAGTAAAAAACTGCCGCCGCACGTCCAGCAGGCCATTGACCGCCGTGAAATTCAAGGCCGGCCTATTGCCGTCCAGTATAGACCCGGTCACCCGTTCCATCCGCCCTTCCGCGTCATCCAGAGTCAGCGTGCTGGCGGTCACCCGGTAAAAAGTTTTCGCGCCGGACACCTCGCTGACACTGACCGTCTGAAACTCATAATCCGGCAGATTTCTAGCCAAACGCACGGGGCGGATCCGCGCCTCCCAGGGGCGCATTTTAGCCACATAGTGCCAGACTACGCCCAGCATCAGCGCCACTAAGAGCAGGATGATTCGGCGTTTGATTTTATTCCTAGATAATCTATTCATTAAAAATCTTTTTTTCATAGGCTTCCTGTTCAGACTTGAGGCCAAGCGCTCTGGATAGTTCGCCGGCTGCTTTCAAGAGATTGCCGGTCTGGCGCAAGGCTTCCATATAAGCGGCGCGTATAGCGTAGGCGTTCGGCTCAATATCCAGCGCCAGTTCGCAGAGCCGTTTGGCTTCTGCCCAGTTTTGGGCTATGCCCTGCACCGCGGCCATATAAGCGTAGCCCCAAGCGTTCAAATAATCGGGCGGTGTCTTGGTCGCCACCGCGTAAAAATTGGCCAGCGAAGCGCTCTGATAATAACTGGCCGCCGGTGTTTTTTCCGCGATGACCGCTGTTTCCGCGGTGATAATTTTGGCTTTATCCGATGGTTTGTTGTCTTCGGCGCGCTTGATCCGGCGCCGGGCCAGCTCTATGCGGCCGTTGGCTTCTTCATAGAGAAAATAATAAACAAACCCCAGCTTAAAGCGCGTCCACCAGTCCGCCTGCCCGGAACGGCGCCGGGCTTCCAGCTGATTTAAGACCGTACGCGCGTAATTGTCATCCAGCTCATCGATTTTTTGCAAAACCGCGCCGGCTTGTTCTATGCGCCCCATCGCCGCCAGATTCATCGCAAATTCAAAAAGATAGGCTTTGTTCTGCGGCTGGGCGGCGGTCAATTGTTTGTATTTCAAATAATTGCCGCTGATCTGCGGCGAATGCTTCATCGGCGCGGAGCCTAGCAGTCCGCTCAGCACCAAAAACAGCAAAATAATTTTTTTGCTCATAAATTATTATAACATCTCCGGCTTAACGGTTTTCGGCTTATAACGCGCGGTCAGGGCCAGCCATAAGACCTGCCCGTAAGCGGCGATCCGTCCTCGAACAACTTTTTTATCCAGAGCAAACGGCCAAAAAATAATATTCCCCGCTAAAAAAAACAGCAATAAAATTAGGAACAACAGCACGTACAAGGGAAACGCATAACGGTAATGTTTATACACCAGATACAGACCGCCGCGCAGACCTTCTACCGCCGCGCGCGCGCCGATAAAACCGGTGCTCTGTCCGCCGTAGTGGATGACCGCCGCGCCTGGATAATAATGAATCTCCCAGCCGTTTTTCAGTATGCGCTTGCACCAGTCCACATCTTCATTGTAAAAGAAAAAATTTTCGTCCAGAGCGCCGACATTTTTATAAGTGTCCCGGCGGATCAGAAAAGCCGCTCCGCTGATGAAGCGTACTTTTTGCGGCGACGCGCTCAGCCATTTTTTTCTCGTCCAGCCGCCGCCTTGCGTCTGCACTGTGCGGCCGTCGCCGTTTAACAGCCGCGGCGAGAGCGCGCCGGCCTCGCGGTGCAGGTCCATATACTCGATCATTTTTTCCAGAGAGCCGCCCAGCACAAAAGTGTCATTGTTTAGCAAAAGCAGGTAGCGCCCGGACGCTAAACGCATAGCTTGATTATTGGCGCGGGCAAAGCCCAGATTTGCTGGATTGTCGATAATTTTCACGCCGGGATAATTTTCCTGCAGCATTTTGACAGTCTGATCCTGAGAATTATTATCCACGACAAAAATTTCGTATTTGATCTGCTGTCCGGAATTTTCGTAAATAGAGCTTAGGCAGGCGCGCAGATATTCGCGGTTATTAAAAGCCACGATGATAATAGAAAGATCCACCGGTGTTTTTTCTCCTCTTTACTAAGCGGAATGCAGGTAATACCAGATTTTGCGGGCGATATGATACGCGCCGCCGGCGGCGCCGATGCGTTCGCGTCCGGCCTCGCTCATCCGCTGCAATTGTCTGCCGCTGCCCAAAAGCTGATTGAGGCTTTCCGCTTTGCGGCGGTCGGAGCCGCGCGGAATAAACACCGCCTCGCCCAGCAGTTTTTTATAATGCCGCATCCGCCGTCCGGAAGCGGCTGGGCTGCGTCCCCGGAAAAGCGCCAGCGGGATGCCCAGCCCCGCAATTTGTTCGTTACCGGTGCCGGTCATGCCCAGAGCCAGCACCGCGCCGTCCAGACAGGCCCGGAAATGTCCGCTGATCACGATCACCGGCGGGGCATTTGCGTGCAATAATTCCGCGCTGATTGGACGGCGCTTATCCGGCTGTTCGTCCAGCCGCCATTCAGTCTCTGCAGCCAGCATCCTGCCCAGCAAATCCAGCTCCAAGCCGGGCGCCATAGTTAAAACAAATTGAAAATTATTTTTGGGCGGAAAACGCCGGACAATTTCTAACATCCGCAGAATATTAAGATAAGCGTCCGCCCGGCTGCTGGGCACCAGCACGATGCGCCGGCGTCTTTTGTCCAGACCTAGATTGATCTGCTCCGGCGCAAGCAGAGGATCATCCATCATCGGATTGCCGGAATAAAAAGCGTTGACGCCGTTTTTTTGCAGCTCCTCGCAGGTGCGCAGATCACGGCAGACCACGCAGTTCACATATTTTTTGAACAGCCAGATCTCCGGCAGAGAGTAGCTGCGGAGATAAGCGGAAACTGCGGTGGCAATATGCGCTATTTTTCTGCCGCGGCCGTAAAATGCCGCCAGCAGCAGCGGCATAATATCGCCGACTGTAACCAGCAGATCAGCATTAGCCGCTTCCCGGTAAATAATTTTGGCCTGCTGGCGGAAATTGTCTAACAGGCCGCGGCGCAAATCCCGGCACAACCCCGCTGGCGAAGTAAAACCGTGGCTGGGCAGAACGCGCCAAGAAGCCGCGGCGTAATACTCGCGGTCTTTGTAGGCCAAGCCTTCGCCCACCAGAGGCAGGGCAACCACGCCGATATTTTCCGCGGCTTCTTCTTTGGCCACCAGTTTCAATTTTTCTAACAGCGTGACGGCTATCGAGTCTTCGCCTTTGCCGTTGCTGATGATAAGCAGGCCGCGTTTCATTTCCATCCTCCCGCTAGGCGGACGGCCAGCCAGAGCACGGCCAGCAATAACAGCGGTTTACCCCAGAGCATGCTCGACAGCAACAGCACGCTGAGCCAATCCGGGTAATTCTTATTTTTGCGCAGATACTTGCGGAAAGAAATATACCACTGCTTATTCATCTTAAACAAAACCTGTCCGGTACTCTGCGCCCAGTGATGAATGACGCCAGCCTGCGGAAAAAACTTGATCTTAAAACCGGCCTGTTTGATCCGGAAACATAGATCCACTTCGTCGAAATACATAAAATAGCGCTCGTCAAAAACGCCAACTCTATCCAGAACGTCCCGGCGCAGAGCCAAAGCCGCGCCCATAGGCTGATCGACCTCCATCTCCCGGTCGTACTTAAACCAACCCATATTGTATTTGCCAAAAATTCTGGAACGGGGAAACAGCGCATCCAGAGCCAAAGCGTTCCACAATATAGTGTCCGCCGCGGGAAAACTTTTGCAGGAAGGCTGCAAAGTGCCATCAGGATTTAAGAGCTTCACGCCCAGCGCGCCCAGCCGGCTGTCCCGGTCAAAAGCCTTACAGATAAAATCCAGCGCGCCGGATTGAACTTCCGTGTCGGGATTGAGGCACAGTATATATTTCCCCTCAGCCGCGGCCAGTCCCAGATTGTTACCGGCGGCAAAACCGACATTCC
>JAITIS010000086.1 GCA_031279305.1 Candidatus Margulisiibacteriota bacterium
GCTATAGACAGAATTATTAGTTTTTACAGTCAAACAAAACTGTTCCCAAGACAAGCGTTTATCTCTAAAATTCACCGACAGAATTTTTTCACCGTTAGTAATTTCTGTCAGGTATTCGGCAAAAACTCTTGGCGACGGTACACCGTGGCATATCAAATCAACAGTCCATAAATTCTCATAGTCTTTTTGCAAACAAGCATACAGACCGGCAACCTGACACGGCGTGCCGGCAAATAAAACTTTTTTATCTTTAATCAACAGCTTCTTTAACTCCTTGTAAATATTTCCTATTTCACTTTGCACATATTTACTGCGCTGTAATTTTGGTAAATCTTTTTGGTTATCTATTATTAGATGTTTCACGTACCATTTAGCATTAAAAGCCGCGCCGCAGACATAGCCGCCCCGCTTCAGAACAGACAGAGCCAGCGCGCCAAAGATGCCGCCGGACGAACTTTGTCTGCGAATATTGTCCCCAGCATAAGCGACAAAAGTTTGTGGCTCAGCAAAATGCTCAGGAGAAAAATTTCTGCCCAGAGCCGGGCAGATTTTGGCGCACAAAGCACAATCTGTGCATTTTTTAGCATTGATTTGCGGATATAAAAACCCTTCGTTATTGGACAGCATTTTTATGGCATTTTCAGGACAAACCGAAAAACAGGCGGAACAGCCGGTACAGTTCTCAATGTTTAGTGGAACGCTCCGTTTGCTCATTTATACTTTAGACCGAGTCTGCATAATATTCGTGGAATTAACAATAAATCTTTTTGAGTAAATAGCCTGCGTTTCAGCGGAAGACCGGCATAAGGAGACAGTTTATAATATTGCAACCACACCCGGACGCGCGGAGCGAAATAATGCGCCCAAGGCTTGCGGGAATTTGTGTAATGTATTATCGCCGGAGATTTTATAATCGCGCGCATTTTATTTTTGGTTAAATTAAAAAACCGCGCCTGCCGGCGCAGCGAAAAACGGATGTTGTTAATCATATAATTATACAAAGGAGACAGAAAAATAACTTTACGCTGAAAGGAAACATTAAAAACATCTTGATCCATAAAAGTCAAAAAAGGTCTGCTGATCTTGAGATTATGCATCATTTTGGCAAAAATTTTATCTTCACGCATTTTTTTTAGATTAAGCACCTGCACGCCGGAGTTAAAATAACCTGACAAACCCCATTTTCTGGCATAACGATTAACCAGCGTGCCTTTCATATCTTTGACTGCCGCCGCATAATTGTCTTTTAGGTTAACCGCGTGCAGCCCGCTTAAATCAGTCTGCACAATGATGTCAGAATCCAGATATATCACCTGAGCGTAATTTTTAAGAATGTTCACAATGTCAAATTTATGCATCGCCACGGTGGTAACGTGAAATCCCGGCCAAATGCTTTTATATTCCGCATATTTATTTTCCGGCATAGCGATTATTTTGAGCCGAAAATTTTTAGCGGCAATAGAATCAAGTTTAGCGATAGAATCAGCAGATAATTTTATGCCGATAATAAAAACATTATAAAAAGTTTTAGGCGCACGATTAGCCAGCAAAGAGGTTATAGCCACGCAAGTGGGAATAACATAATGCTCATCCGTGACAAATACCACCGGGACTTTTGACAAAATACCCCCTCTTGTTACACTCATCTCCGTTGGCAGACAAAAAATAAATGATAAGAATTGTAAAGCGCTCTATATTGTCTCCGAATAACAAAAAACTTGCTAAGATCTTTTACTATTTTAACTCTGCTATAACCTCTTGCGCCAACCTCCCAGTAATGCTCTCCATTAAATCTTAGTTTTCTCAAAAAACCAGGAGGAATACCAAAGCCTATTCTTAGCGTTTTTAACAGCGGTAATTTACAAGAGACAGCGCAGCCCAAAAAATTAGAATAAGGCAAGCTGATAATTATATATTTTGAAATGTTCCTTAGCTTTGGCAAAATATCCATAAAATTTTCGTAAGGCAAGTGTTCCAGCACCTGACAACATAAAATAACATCAAAATGTCTGCCGCCTAATTTTTTATCTATATGCAAAATATTTCCCGCAAAATCAGGCTTTAATTTTCTATCCAAATCATAGGTGTATATCTTTAGGCCGTAGCCAGCCAGTATTTTGCCCGCGCAGTTGTCACCGCAGCCAATGATTAAAACAGTTTTAGGCTTTAGCCTCAAAACCTCCGTTATTTGATACCAGTAGGAATTCCATCTTTCTAAAGTTACATAGGAATCAAATTTATAATGCGCCGGAACTCTTGTCATTTTCAAGAATATGCCCCCAGATCCCAAGTATACTCATAGTCAAAGCCTTTTGTCATCAAATAAACCGCCAGCGTGCCGCCCGTGCGTCCGCCAACAAAACAAGAACAACGCGCCAGCATATTCAACGAAGAAAAATAAGCTAAATTCATAGCATATTTTCCCTGAGCGGACAGCGGCAGAAATTGATGTATCAGCCTGCCTCTGGCATTTTTAGTCTGGCGCAGAGAAACTCTGCGCTGTTTATTGGCCAAAAGTCTGGAGCCAAAATTAGCCTTGAACAAATCGTAAATATCTTGATCCTCTGTGGCCAAATATAAATGCGAGCATTTTTGACGCGCCATAACTTCACGGGCTTTGCTTAACACGCTCCGCGGTTCAGGTTGGATTTGATGGCCCGGCGGCCGGCTTAATAAATAATCTGTTCCGCGGCATAATACGCCCAAAACTTTAGGCTTATTTTTTAGTAAAGACTTGTATTCATTATCAAAATATTTCTGCGTTTCAGCGGTTGGGCGAATATATTTTTGAAATAATTTACGGAAATACAATAATTTTTTCTTGTTGGCTCTGTCCAGCAGGCAGGGACCGATCGATTCCCGCGCCGGCCGAAAATGAGAAGGACTGCTCAAAATAATATTTTGGCTGCTGGCAATATCCGTCAGCGTATAGCCCGCGGGCTGGGTGAAAAAATACTCCCAAGCATTTTGCTTATGTAGTAATTTTTTATCCAAAAATTTATTCTCAAAATTTTGCATATCAACCACCGGAATATAACCGCGCCGCGCCGCGTAAATAATATGCAAAAAAATAAAAAATATTAACCAAGTCAAACCAGTGGCGGGAATATACTCCAAGCCAATGACATAAAAAGTTTTGTCTCGATTTTCTGTCCCATAGCTAGTTTGACGTTGAGGATTTTTCCAGCGCCGCCATAGGCCGTTTAAGCGGCGCTCGGCAATACGGCATATAGAATACGGTTTTAGTCTTAGGATTTTACGGGCAATATATCCTACTTGTGATAAACTCATAATATAGTTAACATTGTAACTAAAAATTCCTTCTGGTGTCCACATTGCTAGGAGTTGTAAGGGGAAGTATTCTGGTTCAGCAAAACAAAAAAAAACTAATCTCTCTAGTTATGTTCAGCGCTCTAAGCATATCTTTGCTTGCTCTATTTAATATTTATTTAGCGGTTTTGGGGCTATTGATTTGCTTGGGTTTGTACGCTTTTTATAATCCCTCCAGATTAATTTACGCGCTTTTTTTTGTGATGTTTATAAACGGCTACCTGCGTATGCAAACCGGTCTGGTGAACCACATCGCCGTGTTAATGGATTTAATGGCGGGCTGTTTATACGCTAGGGTTTTGTTTGACGCTATATTCCAGAAAAAAATAAATGTTGTTCTAAAGGCGCCTCTGTTTGGCGCGCTTTTTTGTTTCAGCCTGTATTGTATATTCAGGGTATTTCCGGCAGACATTGCGTTGTTTGCCAAAATAGCAGCTTTTCGCGGCTATTTATACTATGTCCCTATGTATTTGGTTGGTTATTTTTATTATTTTAGCCCAAAAGAATTTAAGCGGTTTACTTATTTTTGCGCGTCTATGCTCCTGATACTGGGGCTTTACGCCTGCCGGCAACAGTTTCTCGGTTACACTGCGCGTGAACTTAGCTGGATAAACTGGCAAATCACGGAGAGGAATTTTACAGCCATAACAAATAACGAAATCCGGGTTTTCTCGATGCAAAACAGTTCCTTGGATTTTGCCTGCTTGTTAGCCTTGTTCATCCCTATGGCTATTCCCTGGATTTTTTCCACGCCGCGCAAGCGCCAGCGGTTATGTTTATTGGGAATTATTTTTATCGCTATAGTTTCCGCTTTTACTTTTATCCGCGCCGCATTTGTTGCTTGGTCATTATCCGCTCTCTTGGTCTGTATGCTTTTGTGGTGGAGCGGCTATATCAATCATAAAAATTTATGGAAAATTTTAGGCATTGGCTCTCTGGTATGCGTCGTCTTATTTTTTAGTTTTAATGTGTTGAGTTTTAATAACAACAAAAATCTCAATGTTATCTTAGCCAGAATACAATCTGTCGGGTCGCTGACTTCCTTGCCGGGAATTATCCAGCAATCCACCAGAGCACGCGCTGAATTAGTATCAATGCAGTCCAGAGTGAATATTTGGCGAACGTTGATTGCTGATGTGCAAAATGGGCTTATAGGCAACGGGGTAGGCGCTTTGAGAAATATCAATCCTATCAATATCGGACAGCATAATCCTCGAGCTTTGGCGGAAAATATGTACGTATACATTTATTACGAATTAGGCGTAGTCGGTTTATTGTTTTTCTTGAGTATTTTTAGCGGGTATCTTCGGTTTTATTTTCAGCATATACGCCAATCCCCCCTGCTGTGCATTATGCCTATAGGCTTGATTGTTAGTCTGCTTATTGTCCTGCTGGCTGGAGATTATCTTGCCACAGCTCCGATCAGGGTGACAAGCTGGTTTTTCTTCGGTGTGTTCTGCCGAAAAATAACAGAAGGAGATCGTTTATAACAATCCCAGCGTTGTTTTAAGTTTTTTATACGCCCTCTCCCAGGTAAACTTTTGAATATATTTATTCCCGTTTTTAGCCAGCCTTATTCTTAATTTAGGGTTTTCGATCAGCTTAATTATGTTACTAGCCAGCGCTTGTATATTGTCGACCGGACTAACTAAAGCTGTTTTGCCGTGCTGACAAAACACTCTAAATCCGCCTGTATCCGTGCAAACCACCGCGCAACCGCATTGCATAGCCTCCGCAGGGGTTAGGCCAAAGCCTTCTATCCGGCTAGGGGCAATAAATATAGCCGATTTATTATAAAGCCTATTATGAATATTTTTGGGGGGACGGTAATAATAAACAACCCAGTTTGGAAATTTAAGCAACGGTCTATATGCGCCAAAAATACTAACACGCGCCTCAGGGTATTTTTTATGCACAATTTGCACAGCCTGCCAGCCAATATCAAAACCTTTGCGTGTGTCAGGATGATATAGTAAACATAAATTATATGGAGCCCTCTTTTTTATCGGTTTTATTAAGTGAAAATAGTTAAAATCCAGCCCATTTTCAATTAACGTGCTTTTTTGATCTAAATCTATAGCTATTTTCTGTAACCACGGCGCGATAACGATCTTTCGTAAATTTGATTTCCAGGTATTTATCAAGCGCCATTCATATTTTTTACTCTGCCAATCCTCGTAGCCTTGAATTAAATAAAATTTTCTCCGGCTGGAAGTATTTTTATATTCCGCCAGTTTTTCCGCCGTTTTCCAGCCCGTGGCAATGACAACATCGGAGTCCGGAATATATTTTTCAGCCAAAGACGGCGTCAAAATTTCCTTTATTTCCGGCCTTAAAAAAAACCAAGTGGATTTATAGCTTTTACCGAAAAAATAAAAAATAAAACGTAATGCCCCAAACTTGTGGTCTATGCTGCAAGGATATACGATATTTACATCGTGTCCATCCGCTGACAAACGATTAGCATATTCATAAACAACCTTAAAACCGCCAGCCGGAACCGCGCCGTTATGCGGCAGCAAAAAAGTCACCGTTTTTTTATTTTTCCTCATTTTTCGTGACTTGAGGCGATTAAATAGATTATTTTTTTCCTGAATACCCGTTCATCAAATCTTTCCGCGTGCCTGCGAATAACCGATGAACTAAACTTATTCTCCTTTTTCAAAAAATCTTGGATTGTTTTTTTCAGGGATTGTGCGGTCGGCTCAGCAAAAAACAAACCGGTTTGGCCATCCAGCACCGTTTCAAGCAGTCCGCCGCGGCCAAGACCGATGACCGGACGGCCGCTGGCCTGCGCCTCCAGAGGGGTAATGCCAAAATCCTCCTCGCCGGGGAAAACAAAAGCCCGGCAGTTGGCATATAATTTACGCAGGCGGTTTTCCGTGACTTTGCCTAAAAACTTAATGTTTTTTTGCGCGATAGAACGCAAATATTTTTTCTCGCTGCCTTGTCCGGCGATGCGCAGGGGCAGTTTTAATTCATTAAAAACCTTAACCGCCAGATCGATATTTTTGTATTTTTTTAATCTGGACAGCGCCAGAAAATAATCACCGCCCGTTTTTTTCACGGGTCGAAAAGAGGCGCAGTTTATAGGCGGGTTAATAACTATAGCCTTTTTTTTGTATGTTTTTTGTATTCTTTTGCGTATATTTTCTGCGTTGGCGATAAATAAATGGATATGGCGCGCCGCGGCCAGATCAAAAGGTTTTACAAAAAAGGCTATCCAATTTAGGAAAAATTGTTTCAGGGGATTTTTGGCTAAATTATAATCCGCGCTGCGCCAGATAAATCTAGCCGGCGTATGGCAGTAGCAATAATGCCGCGGATGCCTGACCTGTACGGCAAAAGTCGAGCTGCTGGATATAACAATGTCGTATTTACGCAAGTTTAGCCGCCAAAAGTACAGCAGAATAAGCGGAAAGATTCTTTCGCGCGCGCCGCAAAGTCTGGCTAAAAAAGTCAAAAATCTGCTGTAGAAAATTTTTTGGCCGGCAAAATAGGCAAAAGTTTTTTGCGGGACATAAACCGAAGTGTAGACCGGAGCATCCGGAAAAGCTCTGGACAGAGCGATGACCACCCGTTCCGCGCCGCCGCGGTCTACGAGATAATCGTGCACGATTGCGATTTTCGGCTTTTCCCCCATTGACAATTAAATTATACTACTTGCGGAAAAAAATAGACAGCGTCAGATATTCCAGCGCCATTCGGTGTCATCATTGTCGTCCGGCGCTATCTCTGTTTCTGGTTCGGGACGCGCTGGATATTTCGGGTCTCCGATAAAATGCCATTCATCATCCCCCGTATAAATATCCTCCGCGGGTATGTTTTGTTTATCCGCTTCCGCGGCTTTTTCCAGCTCCAGCTCTAACT
Source organism: Candidatus Margulisiibacteriota bacterium (assembly GCA_031279305.1). Taxonomy (GTDB): domain Bacteria; phylum Margulisbacteria; class Termititenacia; order Termititenacales; family Termititenacaceae; genus JAISQA01. Next base: position 7,201 of record JAITIS010000086.1, read on the forward strand.
CGGCCTCTAATTCCTTTATAGTCTTAGGCCGCGGTTCCGGCGCAGCCGGAGAAACTACATCCTTATAATCAATCGCCGGCACGCGGCTGTGTTCCGCCGGGGTGACATAGATGATCCGCGCCGCTGGAGTTCCGTCATAGGCATAGATGTAAGTCAGGCCTTCTATTTCCGGCAGGGTCGAGCGCAGTTGTTTGACCATATCTATTCTGGACACCACTCTGGCCGCGTCGATACGAAGCAAATATTCATCCGGACGGTACAGGTCTCTGCCTATGCCTTCGGTCAAATAATGCTGTTTGGTCAGGTTAATATCTTTGTAAGCCCAGTGGCCGGGCGGCACATCAGCGTAAATGTCCGCGCTGTCAAGCGGCACGGCGGAAATACCGGCATAGCGCGCAAACACACCGCCGGCCTCGGCACGGAGCACCGGCCGCTCCACCCTAGCTAGGCCATCCGGGTAGCCGCGCAGTATTCCGTAACTGCTGGCTTTGTCCATTTCCGGCAGATAAGCAGCCTCAATATCCGGGAAATATTTTTGCGCGCCGCGCGGGTCCCTGCCCTCGCGCTCCAGCAGACGGGTCACGACCAGCATCAGCTCTCTTCTAGTCATATCCTGCCGCGGGGCAAAAATCCCGCCGCCGTAACCGATCATAAAACCTAAAAAGCCCACATCTTCCAGCAGCACCTGATCCTCGAAAGGCAGGTCATATGTGTCGACAAACATTCTCTTGCGCAGCAGAAGCGGCGGCGGTGACACCTGCGGCAGCACGGCCGGCTCCACCAGCGCCGGTTTGGTCGGCGTGTCGAAACGGTAAGCCGCGGTGAAAAAATGCGTCACATTGGCCGCGATATCGTCGCCGGGATTATAGGCGTAGTCAAAATAAAAATTGTGCCAGTTGAAACCCAGCCCCGCCACAAATTTGGTGAATTTGGCGTCGTTGTTGCCGCCGTCCACCGTGTAGGATTGATTGACGCCGGCGCGCAGGGCCAGACGCTCATTCAGCCAGTATTCCGCGCCGGTGTTAAAAAAAGACCCGCCTTCCTCCAGCCGCAGATCGGTGTAAAAATCCACGCGCTGATCGAACCAGTCGCTCCAGTAAGCGCCGGGGCCAAAAACCTTGTATTTAGCGCCCAGCGCAAAAGACAGCGGAAATTTTTCCTCAAAGCCGTTGTTCCATTTCAGGGCGGTACCGGCGATATTGTTCAGCTCCGCGCCCAGCGTTATGTATTTATTCAGCAGATAGGAGCCGGCCAGATCCAAAGAAAATCCGGCTGCGGATTCGTCCACCTCCGAGAAAAACTTGCTGTGATATTTGCCACGCGCACCCAGCTCAAAATTCGCAAAATGCAGAGCGTAAGCGCCGTACAAAGTGGTGTCGGAATAGCCGATTTTACCGCCCGTCAGATTATTCTGCGCGTCGCGCACGTAACCGCCGCTGTCCTGAATGGTCAGAAACCCCAGCGAAAAATCCCCCTGGCTGTAAGCCGCATCCAGATAGTTGATCTCGCTCAACAGTTTGAATACGGTCAGCGACGCGCGCGGTGAAATATCTTTATTCAAAAAAGAATAATTTTGGAAAACATAATGATTGCTGTCGTCATTGCCGAGATATGTGCCGCCGCGCCCCATAGCGTCCGCGCCGATAATGATAGATTCCAAACCCACGGTATCCTTGATTTCCGCGTTAAGCGCGGCCAGCAGTAAAAATAATATGGCTAGTTTTTTAGTCAAGGAGGGTCAGCCTCCCTCTGGACAGGATTTTACGCCCTTCATCGGTCAGGAGCATTATGTAAATGCCGTTGCCGGCGGTCTGGCCGCGCGCATTGCGTCCGTCCCAACTAACCATATTTTCCCGTCCGGCCCAAGCGTAATTAGTTGTTTGCCAGACCCGTTCGCCGCGCACATTGTAGATGTATACGCGCGTCCAGCCGTCCTCTTTTACATTGTAGGCGATATGGGCTTCTTCGCCTCTGGTGAGCGGACTGAAAGGATTGGGATACGACCAGATGCCCTCGCCCGTGCCGCCGTTGCCAGGCTTGTGGTCCAAACCGTCCAGCAGAATCCAGCCAGCGGAATAATCAGCCCGCAGATAATAATTATTGCTGATCGTCGCGTAAATATAATATATGCCCGCCGGCAGACCGGTGACATTCCAGTTGAACACGCCGGCGGCGCTATCCGCATCGATATTGGCGGTGATGAGCTGCTGCCCGCCGTTTAAGCGGTCATTATCCGTATCGTGCCAGAGAGCTATGTAAGTCTTATCGTTCGCGCTCGGTGTATACTTAAACTCATAGTAAATGGTAAACAAATTATCCGCCGGCGTTTGATTGGGCGCGGACGGATTGGTAACCAGTATAGCCGGCGGATCGCCCGGCAGAGGCTGGTTGGGCGTCCAGAGTTCAGGATCTGTGCCAGGGTCCACAGATGGATCACCGCCTCCGTGGATCACATATACAGGATAATCGGAATACACCCGTAATTCTCCGTTGTTGCCGCTGATGATGGCATAAGGATAATATTTGCCGGTGGATATCGTGCTGGTATCCCAGATTACGCCGTTAATTTGATTGCTAACCAGCACTGGATTGGCGGTAATTTTTCCAGATAATCCGTTGGAAGCATTTTTATCTGTATCATAATATAATTCTATAAAAGCATTGGGGTCGCCCGGATAGGCGTCTTCCCAGCTGACTGTAAAATTATCGCTGGCCACATCGTGATAGCCGTCCGGCTCGATGAATCGGAAATAAAAAACGGACGGATCCATATTGATATCATCTCTGGCCTCGGCAATGTTGCCGGCCTCGTCGCGGAACCGCACGTAAACCCATTTGACACCGCTGCCGGGCAGCAGCGTCCAGTCGCGCGTCGGCGCATAAGGTTCCCAGCCGCCCGCAGCGCGGAAATCCGCATAATTGCTGATGAGCATATCCACCTGTCCCTGCATATCTTTGGCCGAGAGCTGTAACTCCACCTGCTGGCTGGCCGTGTAGGGCGCGTCATTATTGATTTTCACGGCGGCCTGCCCGTTCCAGCCGCCGCCGGGCGGAGGATTAGCGGGATCGCCGGTCGGCGGCGTCGTGTCGTAAATAATATCGTCATTGACCGTGATAGTGGCGCCATCCGCATAGCGGAACACCGCCCAGACAAATTTCACTCCGTCACCCGGCGGCGGCAGAATAGACCAGCCGCGCTTGATAATATCAAAAGATTCCCAGCCGCTGGGATTGAGCGAAAAATCCGCCGAGTTGGCAAAACGCATCTCCACCGCGCCCGGCGCGTAAATACTAATGTCATTGTTGATAACATTGGTATGCGTGGCGCCGGCTTTGATCGCTATGGAGGGAGTGACGCGGGGCATAGTGGAAACATCAACATAATTGATAGTATCTGCATAGATTTCTGAACGATTGCCGGCTAAATCTTTGAAACGCACAAACACAGTTTTATCACCGTATGAATTGTTCAGTATCCACGGCCAGCCGGTATTATATGTCACCCAGCCAGTATCGCCGGCAGGCTCAGCTGAAACAACATCATTCCAGAAACGCATATAATCCGCGCCGACCGCGTCGAGAGTCAGATTGACGCTGACGCTGGTCGTATACACGTCGCCATTGTTAATAATAATCCCGCCGGAAACAGTCCGCTCATAAGGCGACGTGGTGTCCAGTTTTATAGTGTCAAAATACGGCCCCCAAGTATTCCCAGAGTTATCCCTGTATTCGACATAAACGTATTTTACCCCGTCGCCCGGAGACAATAGCCAGCTGGGAACAGAAGCGCCGGCAGTCTGCCAAGCAGCGCTGGCCGAGGCGGAAAGATCATTATAAATTTTCATCTGCGCCGCCGCGTTATCGTAATTTAAGGTTAGCGGAACATCTAGGGTATTCGTCCATTCCGCGTCGCCCTTGATAATGATAGATCCCCAGTGGCTGCCTCCGGATGGTTCCTGCAAATTGATGACACCGGTGTCATAACGCGCGGAAACATTACCGGCGGCGTCTCTGTACCAGACGTAGATTTTCTTATCGCCGTTGCCGGGGCTGGTTAGGGTATAGGCTTTCGACGCATCGCTGTAAGTATTTGTGTTGGCCACAGCCTGCCAGTCAGCGCCCAGCACGCCGGTTTCATTGATCTGGTAATAAGACACCCCGCTGTGGGCGTCGCCCGCCCGCAAAGTCAGGGTTAGGCTTCTGGATGTCCAGGGCGCGGAACCATTCACCGAAACAGAGCCGGTCGGGGCGATACCGTCATATTTATAGGTCAAAACCGTCGTCCAGTTGCCGGTGTTCGTCGCGCGGTCTACGGCCTGCGCCTGCAGATAATAAATGCCGGTGGTCGGGCAAACTGGCGGATCGTAACTGTGATAGGGCTGATAATTCCAGCTAACAGGCGGCACTGAAAAACCCCAATAAACATTGTAGCCGCCGACACCGGACAGCGCGTCAGAAGCGTCAGACCAAGTAAAGGCCGCACGGTTATTAACGCTGGTCCAGCCTTCGATAACGCTGGTGGCGGATTGGCCGGGCTTTACGCGGTCGAGAATGATGGTGTCGGTATAAACACTGCTGGTGACGATCTGATTTGTCTGAGTATCTACACCGCTGTATACCGCATTAACCTTTCTGGCGCCATCTTGATCGTAGAGCAACCAGTTATTAAGGGTAACCAAAGGAGATGTCCCCACGGGCAGATCGGTAAATCCTACTACCCCGCCAAGATCGTTGTTATAAGTAACTCCTGTCACATTATAAGAATTACTATCGATGGAATGAAAATCAAAAAGCAATGAAACATTAGT
>JAITIS010000095.1 GCA_031279305.1 Candidatus Margulisiibacteriota bacterium
ATCGGCGGAGCGAATGTCAACGGGTTTTCCCTGCGCGCCGGGCCGCCGCGCGGTAAGGTCACGACCTCCAGCGTCACCCACGCGGCGGAAGGCGTCTGGGAGTGGTATGAAACCGTGACCAAAACCCTGCCAAATAGTCAGGTAAATAAACCGTCCAATATGCAAAACAGCGGCACCATAAATAACATAAAATATCAGCCGGCTGTCCGGAACGGCGCGGTATCCACGGGCAACTGGACGTGGAGACGCAGCGGCAATTACAGCCAGAATAATGTTGCCGTGCCCCTGCCCGCGCAAATACCGAACGAAGTGACGGCGGACAAAATAAATTTCAGCCAGACAGGCAACGCGAATAATAATATAACGTACCTGACCGGCACCTGGACCTACTATCTGTCCGAGTACAAAAGCCGCGAGGGGCCGCAAACACCCAGACCATCCGGCGTGCCAACCACCGCCACCTGGCGGAAAATCAAAGACGCTTATACGGAAATAATTTACAACGACAGCGCGCAGGGCGGCGGGCTTTTCGTCTCGACCAACGGCACGGAGTTGTTCGCGGACGGGCCTTTGCAGATCCGTTTTGCCAAAAACGGCAATGTCAGCATCCAGCTGGGTTTCGTGCCGGAGACCGCTATGGGCGTAAACCTGCACGTGCGCCGGTTTGACACTGATGTCGGCGGCGCAAACAACAAAATTTCTTACTATTATAAAAAATCTTACGACAATGGCCGCACGGTCGGCGCCGAGGTGCATAACTCCGCCTGGGAAAATATGCCGATGGGCACGCTTGATAAAACCAACAACACCGTGGGCAACGGCGAGTGGCACGAGGATATTCTGCCGATCCCGGAAGATTACGAGGGCGGAGTCTGGTACTGCACTTACTACGCGGCTTCCAACGACTGCAGTTACTGGGAAATGTGGTACGAGGGTTACAACGAAGGCGCCAATGGTTTTGCCGCGCTGGTGGACTAAGGTATATTTTAGCGTTGCGGCGGGCATAGTTAAGAGACTATGCGCCGCTCAAAATATATATTAGTGGTTTTAGGCCTCAGCTTGTTCTACTGCGGCTGCGGTATGACCACTGCAGGAAACGACCGCTCAGCGTCAACTGCCTACGCGCAGAGAGTGCCGCCTAAAATCAACAGTATCGGTTTTGATAAAAATACAGGACCAACTCCCCTGACCGTAAAATTTACGCCAGACCTCACCACTTATGAAGACACGCCGCCGGTTTATTCTTGGGATTTTGGCGACGGTCTCGCATCAGCCGAATCCGCCCCCTCGCACACTTACGCCTACAGCGGAATCTTTTTCTGCACGCTGACCGTATACAACAGCGCCGGCCTGCACAGCGCGGCCAATGCCAGAATATCTGTCAGCTCCGGCGGAGACAGCGACAATCACCAGCCGCAAATAACTAATATCACCGCCGTCCCATCTTTCAAATTAGACAGCGCGGGCAACACGGCCGTTACTTTTAACTGCACGGCCGTGGATGCGGATGAAGACACTCTTGTTTTTCACTGGGATTTTGGCGACGGGCACACCGGGGAAGGAGCTGCCAGCAGCCATACTTATATATGGAGTGAAACAAATAAAATCCACACTGTTTTACTGACCGTGTCTGAGAGCAAAATTAATCCGGCCAGCATACAGCGCAAACTGTATGTCGCCGTCGGGCCTTCGGCTAATACAGTCAATCTCCCGCCGGTCATAAATGATTTTTACATAACCAGCATAGTGGCGGATAGTGGAGAAAATGTGCAATTTCTGACGCCCTGTGATGTGTTCGTCAGCGCAAATGCTATTGATTATGACGGCTCAATCTCTTCTTATGAGTGGAGTTTTGGCAACGGTGCTGCAGGGGACAGAGACAATGCGAGGTGCCGCTATGCCGGAGAAGGCACTTACACTATCAGATTAACCGTCACCGATGACAAGGGCGGAACGGCAGTTTTAGAAAAAAATCTAAAGTTAAACGGCCAGCAGCTCGCCAGCTGATTATTCTCTAGGAGGCAATAATGCTTAAAAAATCTGTTTTACTTTTATGTCTGGCGGTTTTTGTCTTAACTTTTGGGTTGGTTTATTTGTCTAAAACCAATCCGTCCAGCCCGCAGTTTTGGCCCGCGAACCACAGCGCGGATGGACTGACCTAGAAAGGTATAAAAAGCCTAAAAGTGGGTAACCTGTTTTTTGAGGGGGAAGCATATGCCGAAGAAACTAATTATATTGCTGCTCGGATTGGGGATCTGCCTCATAACTTTTTTTCTGGTCAACGCGCATATGGGTAAAACGGCCGCCCGGCAGAAAGCGCTCAGCCAGCCGATCCGGGTCATAGTCGCCAAAATACCCATAGAGGCCAGAACAGCGATCACCGCAGAAATGCTGGAATACAAAGAGATACCCAAAAACTACGCGGCGCCCGGCGCGGCGACTAATCACAGGGATGTGTTAGACAGGATCTCTCTGTCGCCTATCATCGCGGGCGAACAGATTATCTCCGCCAAGCTGATCAAAAACGCCGGCAATGTCGGCCTGCCGCTGGTTATTCCAGAAAACAAAAGAGCCGTGTCTGTGCAGGTGGATTCCGCCGCCAGCGTCGCCAATATGGTCAAGCCCGGCGATATGGTGGACATCGTCTGCGTGGTGCACGACTGGGACAGAACTATCGCCATTCTGCAAAATGTGCAGGTGCTGGCTATCGATCAGCAGGTCATCGAGAGCTCCAGCGCGCCCAATCAAAGCAAACTAAACACCACAGTCATAGCCACTTTTGCGCTTAGCTTAAGCGACGCGGAAAAACTGATTCAGGCGTCGAATAAAGGCGCGCTGAAACTTTTGCTCAGGCCGCTCAACGATAATTCCAGCGTCATATCTTGGGGCGCGACCACCAGCAAACTGCTGCCTTATACAGCGGCGGCGCCCGCGCAGGCCTACAGCGTCCGGGTCATTAACGGCGCCCAAGTATCCAGCAAATCGCTTTGAGGGAGATCAAAATGCTGAAAAAACTTTTAGTTCTAAGCCTATTTTTAAGCAGTATGTTAAGCTCCGCGGAGCCGGAAGCCGTGTACAATATCGGGGCCGGCACTTCGCGTCTGGTCAGCCTGAATTATCAGATCAAAAATATCGCCGTGGGCAATCCTGAGCTGGTGGATGTGCTGATAATGGCCAAAAATGAAATGCTGATCAACGCCAAAAATCCCGGCATCACCACGCTGACCATCTGGGATAACGACAGTTATCACGATTATTCTCTCGCCGTCTACAAAGATTCTGAGGAATTAACTTTTCAGGTTTACAAACTGCAGAATTTAAGCCTCATCAAGAATAGCATCGCCAATCTAAATCAAATGGGCAGCGTGGACAGCTCGCCGATCGGTGAAACCGTCCAGAATCTCAACACAGTATTAGGCTGTTATCTGGACAGCAAAATGTTCGCCGTCAACCCGTGGTCAAATTCCGTAATGGTGGTGGGCACCGGCCGGCAGCACCAAAAAATCCAGGACATACTCGCCGCGCTCGACCAAAAAGAAAAAATGGTCGTTTTTGAGATCGAGGTGTATGAGATCAGCAATGACAATGCCTATGAGCATAAGCTGGAGATCGGCAGCAAGACCGACCTGCTAAAAACCGAAGACAAACGCTTTCCGTTAAGCGACGGCAGTTATGACTCCGCCGGCGACGGGCTGACTTATGCGCTCAAGACCGGCGCGTCCGTTTACACCAATATTTACGACCAGCTGGATTATCTGGATTATTTGAACATCACGCTCAAACATTTGCAGACCGAGGGGCGGGCGAAACTGCTGGCCAAGCCGCGGATCCTCACGCTCAACAATCATCACGCCTATATTCTCTCCGGCGAGAAAATCCCGGTGGAACAGAAAGACGCGGACGGCAACACCAGCATAGAATATCTGCCGACCGGCGTCATCCTAGGCGTGGTGCCGCGGGTGGATGACTCCGGCAACATCAACTGCTGGATCGCCACGCAGGTCAGTTCATTAATCGCCGATTCGCAAAACAGCAATGGCAACCCGATTATCGCCAGCCGGGAAACGGTCAATGAAGTGCGGCTAAAAGATCAGTCCACGCTGGTGATCGGCGGCCTGCTCAAAGAAACCGAGGGACTCATCGAGCGCAAAATCCCCGTGCTGGGCGACCTGCTCGGCTGGGTGCCCTTTTTCGGTGGATTTTTTAAGAACACCGCTTATGAAAAAACCACCTCGGAGCTTTTGATCACGCTGAAGCCGGCGCTGGTGCAGGAAGACTAGGAGGATTATATGAACATTTGTATTTTCAGCCAAAAAAATATACCCGCGGTCAGCGAGTTGCTGGCTATGAACTACAGTCTAAACAAAGCATTCCAAAACGCCGCGGACCTAAGCGCCTATCTTGAGCAGGGCGAACAAATAGACATCCTGCTGTGCGATCTGACGCTGGCCGGGGAACAGCCGGAAATTATTTTAAGCAAAATAAACTACATCATCGCGCTGGCCGAAGACCAGTCGCCAGAAACTCTGCTGGAGGCGCTGTCGCTGGGCGCCAGAGAGGTGCTGGCTGCGCCGCGGCTAAGCGCCACCGAACTGGAAGCGGCGCTAAAAAAAGCCATTGGCTACATCAATGCTTACAATCAGCGCAGCGGCGTAAAATCCGCGAATATTATTACTTTTATCAGCAGCAAAGGCGGCATCGGCAAATCGGTCATCAGCACCAACCTCGCGGTAATCCTGCAGGAAATTTTTAAGAAAAAGGTCCTGCTGATCGACACGGTGCAGCGTTTTGGCAGCGCGGAAATTATTCTTAATTTCTGCTCGCGCAAATCGCTGTTAGCCGTGCCGGCTGAAGCGGACAATTTGGAAATATACTGGCAAGAGATCGAAAAAAATATTTTGAGGCACAGCGGCGGCTTGGATCTTTTGCTGGCCGGCGATGACAACCACGAACCCCTGGCCTCCGCTAAAATCCGCTCCGTCTTAAAAGCCGTCAGGGACAAATATGATTATCTGATCATCGACACGGACAATTATTTTGTCGAGCCGGTGCTGTCTCTGCTGGAGCTGTCTGATCAAATCATTTATTTAAGCAAAATGGACATCGCTTCGCTGAAAAATCTGCGTCTGGGACTGGACAGCCTGAAATCTTTTTATTTTTCTCTGGACAAAGTCAAGCTGGTCATCAATTGTTTTGAAAAAACCAGCGAACTCAGCATTGCGGAGCTGGAAAAATTTTTGAACTGGAAAATTTTCACCGTCCTGCCGGAAGACCGCAACACCATCATTAGCTCCATCAACAAAGGCGCTCCTTTTGCCGCGGAGAAAAAAGACAGCGAGTTATTTCTAGCGCTGCGGCATTTCGCGGAGCTTTTGCAGGGCATCGCCGCGGACGACCAGACGGACAACAAAAAAACCAGAACTTGGTTTAACTCGCTGTTAAAACTTTTAGCTTAAAAAAGGAGCGGGTGGTTATGTCGCTGCTGGATAGGATAAACACCGAACCGCCGAGCGCCCGCCAAGACAAAAACACTCCGGAGGCCAATCCTGCGCTCAACGAGGCGGCCCGGCAGATCATCGCCAATCTGGAGTCCCGGATGGACAAAGAACCGCGGCTAAAAACTAAAGAAGACCGCCGGGCATTCTTAAAAAAAGTGATCGGATTGCACCGCGAGCTGATCAAGAATTCAGATCTCAATCTGACGGAGCTGTCCGCCGATCTGCAGAACAACACGGAACAGAAAAAACTCTATTCCGCCATCGAGCAGGAAGTGTTGGAAATTTTTGATACAAACAAGCAGTATTACTCCCGCCAAGAAAAAGCCGAAATTATCGAGGCGGTCGTCAGCGAAACTTTAGGACTGGGGCCTTTAGATGAGCTTATCAACGACAGCAGCGTTTCAGAAATTATGGTCAACGGCTGCAATAAAGTATTTGTCGAACGCAAAGGCATTTTGGAGGAAACGCCCGTCATTTTCTTTGATGACGACCATCTCAAAAGAATAATCGTCCGCATCGTCAGCAAAATAGGCCGCCATATCGACGAAGGCATGCCGATGGTTGACGCCCGCTTAAAAGACGGCTCCCGCGTCAACGCCATTATTCCGCCGATCGCCCTGACCGGCCCCACTTTGACTATCCGCAAATTCTCCGAAAAAGGCTACACCTGCAAAGACCTGATCAAGTTTGGCTCGCTGACTCCAGCAATGGAAACTTTTTTACGGCTCTGCGTGGAAGCCAAATTAAATATTATTGTTTCCGGCGGCACCGGCTCCGGCAAGACCACTCTGTTAAACGCCCTGTCTAATTTTATCCCCAATGACGACCGGATCGTCACGATCGAGGACTCGGCGGAGCTGCGCCTGCAGCAAAACCACGTCATCATCTGCGAAACCAGACCGCCGAATATCGAGGGCACAGGCGAGATTACCATCCGCGATCTAGTGCGCAATTCTCTGCGGATGCGCCCGGACCGCATAGTCGTCGGTGAATGCCGCGGCGGCGAAACGCTGGATATGCTGCAGGCGATGAACACCGGCCACGACGGCTCAATGACCACCGCCCACGCCAACTCGCCCAAAGATCTGATCACCCGTCTGGAAACAATGGTGCTAATGGCCGGCGTCGACCTGCCTATCAAGGCTATCCGCCAGCAGATCGCCTCCGCTTTTGATCTGGTTATTCAGCAAAGCCGCCTGCAGGACGGCTCGCGCAAGATCGTCAAAATATCCGAGGTTTGCGGCATAGAAGAAGATTTGATCTTGATGAATGATATTTTTGTTTTTGAGCAAACAGGCGTTCATTCGCAAACCCGCAAAGTCGAAGGCGCGTTTAAGCCGACGGGCATCGTCCCGGATTTTCTGCACAAACTGGAAGCGAAAGGCTTGAAAGTGCCTATAGGTATTTTTGGAGGACTATAAATGTTTATTTTGCCCTATGCTATGCTCGTCGTTTCGCTGTTTTTCATCGGTTTTGCCGTATATGGTCTGGCGGTGAACAGGCAGGGCAGCCTCCGCGCCCGGCTGCATAATCTGCAGACTATCCGGGAGACCACCGGTAAACCGGGACGCCGCAAAAAAACAGATAAAAAAAATATCTATGAAAAATTCCTGCGGGAAAATATCCGCATTTTCAATAAGCTGTACATCAATATCCGCCCTCAGGAGATTATCCTTCTGGATACAGTCTGCGCTTGGGCTGTTTTCCTGCTGGTTTATCTGCTGCTCAAAAATATTTTCAGCGCTTTGCTCCTCGGTCTGTCTGGCATAGGACTGCCCTATCTGGTCTGCCTGCGGCTGCTCAAAAACAAACGCAAATCCTTTGAACGCTTGTTCGGCGACGCTCTGGTGCTGATCGCCAATGTGCTCAAATCGGGTTTTAGTTTGAAGCAGGCTTTGCAGATCGTGGCTGAGGAGATGCCGCCGGCTGTCGCGGAAGAATTTACGGTCTTAAATCAAGAAATAAATTTCGGCCTTGATCTCAGCGAGGCAATGAGCAATCTGGCCGAGAGGATACCCAATGAGCACGTCCGGCTGTTTGTCACCGCGGTTAATATTCAGAATGAAGTGGGCGGTTCGATGTCCGAGATTATCGGCAAAATTTCGGAAACTATTCAGAAAAAACAGGAAATGCAGGGAGACCTCAAAGCGTTGACTTCTCAGGGCAAAACCTCCGGCTTTATCGTCGGCCTGCTGCCTTTTGGCATCTGCGGAATGATTTTTCTGATGAATCCGGATTATATGCGCCCGCTTTTCAGCACGCCGGTCGGTATGATGATGATCGCCGCCGCCGTGGTTTTGGAAATAATGGCGGCTCTGACTATCAAAGCCATCATTACCGTGGAGTAGCTTATGTTTATCTACGCTCTGCTGACCGCCTTTAGCGCGACTATTCTTTTCTACCTGCTGTGTCTGCTGCTGCAAAACGCCAGGCAAAAAGCCGATCTCGCCCAGCGGCTGGCCAGAACGGTCATCCAGGCCGGCGCCGCGGAAAATGACAGTCTGCCGGACAACAAAAGCCAGCTGACCGATATTTTATCCCAAAAAATCACCGGCCTGGTCGCCCGGATCGTGCCGCAGAATATTATAGCCAATATTGAAAAAAATCTGGTGGCCGCCGACATCAAAAATTTCGATATCTCCAAATATTTTCTGCTGAAGGTGCTGGCCGACAGTTTTATTTTAATTTTCCTGCCGTTCTACTTTATGGTTTTACATATCCAGCTTAATGTGGGGCTGCTTGCTCTTTTAGCCATTGGCGGTTTTTTTCTGCCGGATTTATTAGTCAAAAGCGCGATCGGCAAAAGACATAATAAAATTACCAAAGCCCTGCCGACTTTTATCGACCTGCTCCGGCTCTGCATCGAAGCCGGCCTGGATCTGGAGAGTTCTTTTGGCCGGCTGGTCAAAGAAGACACCAGCATTTTACAGCCGGAAGCGGCACGGCTTTTTAATGAGTTAAAAATGGGCGAGCCTTTGTCCGAGGCTCTTAGAAGAATGTCCGCGCGTCTGGCGCATCCAGATTTCTCTTCTTTTGCGACGATCCTGCTGCAGGCCAATGAAATGGGGATGAGCATCGCCGCTGTGCTGCGCACGCAGGAAGAGCAGATCACGCTTAAATATATTCAAGGCCTGCGCGCCAGAGCCGCCAAAACGCCTGTACTCATCACTCTGCCGCTGGTAGGATTGATCCTGCCCGCTCTGTTTCTGCTGGTGCTGGGCCCGGCGGTTCTGCAGTTAATGCAGGCTTTCAGCGGAGGAGGATTGATGTAAATGCAGATCATTCATTGTCGTTCTTTTCTGCAAAAATTCCGCGGGTTAATGTTTGCCCGCCGCCGTCCTGCCGTTTATTATCTTTTTCACGGAGAAAAATGCCTGCATAGTTTTTTTATGCGTTATCCGCTTTACGTCATCGTCGCGGACAAACAGCAGAGGATTTTAGACAAATTTATTTTGCCGCCCTGGCAGATCAGCAAATACTACCGAAAAGCGTTTTATATTCTGGAAACCACCAATCAGCAGTTTTGGCGAAAACAGCGCAAATATCTCAGGATTTAAGCCAGCGTTCCAGCAAAAATCCGCCTAAGACGGCTAGGCTGTAAGGGAACCGGCGTTTATCCGCGCCTTGTTCCGCCGGCGGCGGCAGGGGCGCGCGCCAGATTACCGACAGCCACAGATTCTGCAAAAAACATATCACCGCCCGGCCCTGCCCTCTCTGTAACAGCAATTGCAGCAGGGCCAGAGCGCCGCCGCAGACTGCCGACCAGAGACAGATCCACAAAGCCGCCGGCCAGCCCGCCAGCGCCGCCACGGCGGCCAAAAGTTTCACATCCCCGCCGCCCAAGCCGCCCGCCGCAAAAGCCAAAAAAAACACAATCCCGCAAAACACGACAACTTTTATCTCCATAACCAGACCGGGAATGCCGGATAGCCAGAAATGCCAGCCCAATCCCAGCAGCAAAGCCGGAATAGTCAGCCAGTTATAAATCTTTCTGGCGCGCAGATCGGTCGCAACAGCAATCAGGATCACCAGCAAAATTATAATTTGCAAAAAGTCCACCGCCGTCTATTTTAGCACACGTTCACGCCCGCGTTTTATGCTAAAATCCCGGTGTTATGCTGTTATCTCTCTATCTGGAGAATTACGCCCTGCTGGAAAAGCAAACTATCGAATTCCGCTCCGGATTTAATGTTATCACCGGCGAAACCGGCGCCGGCAAGTCGATTATCGTCAATGCTCTGGCGCTTATTATGGGCGAACGGGCTTCCAGCGATTTCATTAAAGCTGGCAGGCAGCGAGCGGTGCTGGAAGCGGTGTTTGACATACGCGGCAAACAGCTGGATGGCTGCGCAGACGATGACGCGCTGATTATCACCCGCGAGATATCGCTGAACGGGCGCAACTTAATAAAAATAAATCACCGCGCGGCCACCCAGAATGAATTAAAACAAGTCTCGCGTTATCTCATCGACATTCACGGCCAGCATCAGCATCAATTGCTCATTGATCCGGAGAATCACCTAGAAATACTTGATCTTTTCACCGAGAGCAGCCGCCGCTTGGCTGTGCGGGAAGTTTTTGCCAAATACCACGCGGTTAAAAAAGAATACACCCTGCTTTTGCAAAACCGCGACCTCCGGCAGGAGGAAAAAGATTTTTTGAGTTTTCAGCTGGCTGAGCTTAACGCCGCGGACTTAAAACCCGGCGAACACACGGAATTAAAAACTGAAAAAAGCCGGCTGGACTCTTTTGCCGAGATTGCCGAGGCGGTGCGCAGCATTGCGGAAAAAATGCCCGGCTTGAAAGACGGCCTGCGCTACAGCAAAAGCAAGCTGGCGCAAATCGCCGGCAAAGAAAACACGCTGCAAAATCTAGCGGACAAAGCCGAAGCAATCAATCTGGATTTTGAGGATTTTCAGGACAGCCTAAACGATTATGAAAACCAGCTGGAGTTCTCGCCGCAGAGACTGGAAGAGGTAAACGAACGGCTGGATTTGCTGCACAAACTCAAGCGCAAACATCTCAAACAGCTGGAAGAAGAAGATGTCGCCGCGCTGCTGATCAAAAAGCGAGACCAGCTAAGCACACTGCTGACAGGGCTGGCGGACACGGATGAGCGGCTGGCCGCTTTGGAAAAAAATCTGGCGGATGCGGAAAAAATATATCTGGAAAAAGCGGCGGCCCTGTCCAAACACCGCAAACAAACCGCCCTGAAACTGGAGGAAAAAATTATTCGCGCGCTAAAAAATCTGCGTATGCCCGGCGTGGAGTTCAAAATAAACTTTACCGCGGCGCCTTACGCCGCGGCGGGGTTGGACGCTGTAGAGTTCCTGATCTCCGCCAATCCTGGCGAGCCGCTCAAAGCTCTGGCGAAGATCGCGTCAGGCGGGGAGCTGTCGCGGGTAATGCTGGCCATCCGCCAGACGCTGGCCGAGCGCGAGCAGAGATCCTCGATGATTTTCGATGAGGTTGACGCCGGCATCGGCGGCGAGACGGCGCTTTATATAGCCGAGGCCATTCATTCTATCGCGCAGAAACATCAGGTCATCTGCGTCACTCATTTAGCCCAGATCGCCGCCCGGGCCAGCCATCATCTGTGCGTGGCTAAATCCGCCGGGGCGCATTCGACCACGGTGACCGTAGCTTCGTTAAACAAGTCTGAGCGGGAATTGGAAATAGCCCGGATGCTTTCCGGCAAACTCACCGAGAACGCCGCCGCGCACGCGCAGGAGCTGCTGCATATCCAGCAAGCTTAGTTTTTGCCGAGCAAAGACAAAACCGCCCGGGCGTTTTTCTTTAGCACGGAGCGCGCGGAAAGTTTACTTTTTAATACGGAAAATTCTCTTTTTATTTTTCGCATTTTCTTTTTATCATAAAGCGTTTTCTCCAGCAGCTGATACAGCTCCGGCGCGGTGACGCCCCGCTGGATACGCTCCGGCATTATCTCCCGGCCGTTTAGCATATTGGGCAGGGCTTTGTAGCGGGGCGCTTTATTCCCCAGCATTTTTTTTAACAGCCAGTAAGACAGCGGCGGAAACTTATACACCGCGATGAGCGGGGTGCCGAGCAGGGCGGCCTCCAGCGTGATCGTGCCGGTCGAGGAAACAATAATATCCGCGGCGGCCATCGCGGCGTAATTTTCTCTATATAAGACCTGTGTGTCCGCCACAAATTTTGTCTGGCGGCGGACTAAGCCCTGTATTTTTTGCAAACAGTAGGAGTTGGCCGCCACTATGACAAACTGCTCCCGTCCCCGCGCCAAAGCGGTCATCTCCAGTAAAACCGGCAGCAGATTGGCCAGCTCCTGCCGGCGGCTGCCGGGGAATAAAGCCACCAATGGTTTGGCGGCGGACAGTCTATGTTTCCTGCGAAAGACCGCGGGCGCAACATTAGTCTTAACTATCTCGCTCAAAGGATGGCCGTTGTAAACACTGCGGCCGCCAAGTTTCTGGTAAAACCGGTGCTCCTCAGGAAATATCGAGATGATCAGATCGCAGACATCCGCGACTTTCCGGCCGCCCGCCGCGCTGCCCCACAGCCACTCCTGCGGCGAGATGTAGTACACGACCGGCATTCCCAGACTTTTGGCATAGCCGGCTAAAGGCAGATGAAACCCCTGGCCGTCCACGCACAGGAACAGGTCAAATTTATTTTTCCGCAGATATTTTTTTAAGCGCGCCAGAGCGCGCAGATAGGCCGTGAGGTGGCGCAGCGGCTCAACAATGCCGACCGTGCTGCGGCTGGTTAAATCCAGCAGTATTTTCACGCCTTCGGCCCGCAGCGCCTCGCTGCCGAGACCGTAAAAACTTAAATTTTTATCCTGCTTTTTTAAGGCCTGCACCAGTCTGGCCGCGTGCAGATCGCCGGAAGTTTCTATGGCGCTGATGAATATTTTTTTCATTGCCCTAAAATTATAAACTAGAACGACGCGGAAATCCCGGCCCACCAAGATTCTTCAATCGTGTTATTTTCCAAACGGATAGTCCAGGGGCGGGATGTATATTCCAGAAAATAGATAAGCCGGTTAATGCGTCCGTTGCGGATCAGATAGCGCAATGTCCGGCCCAGACGCATATTCCACAGGGAGACCCGCATAGTTGTCCGCACATTATCACCCATCTCATAATGCTCATCATAGGAAAAAGGCGAAGAGCCGCGTTCGTCCACATAGTCATACACTCGGGCGTTCCAGTCAAAAATCCAGAGCTTCCGGTGCGCGTTCACAAAGCTGAACACGCGGTGCCAGCTGTAAGGATACAGCGAATATTTAACCGTGTCATAGCCGACGCCGGGGCGGATAGACAGCAAATAAGGCACTTCATAATCCCGCGAAAGCTCGGAATAGGACTGCCAGCGCTGGCCTTCGGCTCCGGTGGTCAGCTCGCGCACAGAAGTGTAGGTGTTTGTAGTGTAAAGACTTAGCCGCTGCCAGGGCAGATGAAACAAGGCGTAGTATTCCAGCTCCACATCCCGGTTAATAATATCCACTCCGGACTCTTCATAGACCGTGTGCGTCAGGCGCAGAGTGCTAGCCGCAGCATTGTTTAACTCCGTGTTGTACTGCAAAAGCTCGTTAAAATTCATTTTTTTATTTCCGGTATGCGCTGGATCTAAAAAAGAGTGTTCGTAAGAAATATTTTCCTGCGTCGGCCAGTACTGCCAGTTTTCATTGATATAGGTCATCTGATCGTAATCAGAAAAACGCATTATGTTCTGCATACCGTAGCCGGCGCCTTTTTCCAGCGCGTAGCCGAACTGCAGATTGCCGTAAAATTTTTCACTGGCGTAATAATGGCTGTTCCAGCGGAAAAAATCCCCGGCAAAATAAGTGCGCCCCCACTGGGGAAAAGAACCGGGCAGCTCAAAAGCATTGCGGCGTTTGTCCACCACATAGACCGGGATATACCAGAGCTTGTGCGCGCGCCAGTTAAAGGTAGTGTCGTAGAAAACCGCCCAGCCCGGATAGATATTCAATTCTCTGGATTTCATCGCAAAGTCATACATCGGCACGCCGATTGTCGCGCCGATCAAAGAAATTTTTTCGCCGCGGAAAAATAATTTCCCGGATTGGGCGTAGAGATCGTCCGTGCCGATGACAATATTCTGCGCGGACATATCGTTATTGGCGGGATTATACTCTAGGGTTTCGCCAAAAATTTCATTGTTCAGGTAGCGGGAATGAAAACCGCCGGCCAGATAGACGCGGTTGGTGGCGGAGGAAAACCGCACTTCGCCGGCGCGGATGAGCGTGTTATCGTAGCGCAGGGTGACATTTTGCGTGCCGGGCGCGGAATAAAAAAACCATTCCGCGCCTTGATGCCCGGAGCGCGGCGCATCGATGGACAGCGTATGTAAGCCGATCTTTTGGGTGTACGGCGCGCCGGAACAGACAGCCAGCAAAGCCAGCAGCAGCCAGTATTTTTTCATCTGGAGAAAAAATCCACTATGGCGCGGCCAAATTCTTCCGCCGCGGCAAAATCTCTGGCTGTAATAATATTACCGCTCACCACCACCGGCCGGTCTACATAAACGGCGTCGTGTTTACGCGCGTCCGCCAGAGCGTCCGGCGAGGGAAATACCGTGTATTCTCCGCCCCGCAGAACACCGGCCTGCGCGGGAATAAGACCGGAAATACAGATCGCCGCGACGAGTCTGCCGTCCGCGGCAAACTCCCGCGTCAGCCTGAGCACTGTCTCGTCGTACCAGTAAGTCGGCTGGCCGCCGGCAATAACCAGCCCTTGATAATCCGCCGCGGACACTTTGTCCAGCGTGATATCCACCTGCGCCGTGACCAAGCCTTTTTTGCCGCGCAGAGGGCCGACGGCGGCGGAGGCGGTAGTTACTTCCAGACCGGCATTCAACAAAATCCGGCGGGGCACAGCATATTCTTCATCACGAAAACCATCCGGCACGAGCAGAAACAGTATGGACATTTTACAAGCCCCGGTTGACGTCGATCTTGCCGCTGTCGATCTGCTTGCGGCCGGCCGCCGGTATGACAGCGGACTGCACATTGTTGGTTGTAGCCGCTTCCTCCATATCCGAGAGAAAAATAATGCTGCCCGCATCGGGATAAAAAGTCCGCTCCCAGTCCGGTCTGGAGCGGCCGGCCGGCACCAGCCCGCCGAAGATCGAATGCTCCTGACAGGAAGAAGTGTGTATGTTGTTCTCCCACATCAATTCCTCCACCACATCCGACTCCGGACACATCGGCGTGGCCAGCGCTTTGCCGGTTATACAGATCCGCTGTTTGACCATCCCGCGCGGATAGGGAAAATATTCTTTGGGCAGTTTGGGCAGAGCGTAAGACATAAACATATGCCACATCTGCGCCGGCAGCCAGCCGCCGGTGACTTCCTGCATCGCCGAATTATCATCATTGCCCACCCAAACCACGGTCACAATATTGGGCGCAAAACCGATGAACCAGGCGTCGCGGTAATCAGTGGTCGTGCCGGTTTTACCGGCCAGATCATAGCCGGGCACATTGGCGCCCTGGCCGGTGCCTTTTTGCATCACGCCTTTTAACATATAAATCAGCGCGTAGACATAACGCGCCTCGTAGACCCGGCGCGGCGCGATCTGGTGTTTGTACAGGACATTGCCGTTACGATCCTCGATGCGCAGGATCGACACCGGATCGACGCGCACGCCGCCGCCGGCCAGCGTGCAGAAAGCCGCGCCGTGCTCCAGAATCGAGGTCTCGCTGGCGCCCAAGGTGAGCGACAGCACCGGAGCCAGATAAGACTGCAGCCCCAGTTTGCGGCAGGTCACGATGATGTTGCTCGGATCCAAAATATCGCTGACGCGCACCGCCACGACATTGAGCGACAGCTCCAGCGCGCGTTTTAGAGTCACCGGGCCTTTGAAATCATTGGTATAATTGCGCGGGCTGTACGGCCCCTGCGTGGTATTAAACGTGATCGGCAGATCATCAACGACCGTGCCCGGCGAAAGCCCCATACTCAAGGCCGTCAGATAGGTGTAGGGCTTAAATGAAGAGCCGGTCTGGCGTTTGGCCTGAGCGATATGATCGAATTCACGCTCCAGAAAATCCCGGCCGCCGACCCAGGTTTTGATATAGCCGGTTTTAGGATCGACGCTGAAAAGCGCGGCCTGCGTGGCGTTGAGCGATGAAACTTCCCGGCCTTTGATCCAGTGCGGACGGCTGGCTTCCATCATATAGTACTCGACTGTATCCTCGGCTT
Source organism: Candidatus Margulisiibacteriota bacterium (assembly GCA_031279305.1). Taxonomy (GTDB): domain Bacteria; phylum Margulisbacteria; class Termititenacia; order Termititenacales; family Termititenacaceae; genus JAISQA01. The sequence goes on from JAITIS010000095.1 coordinate 15,707, forward strand.
TTTTCTGCAGATCAACATCCAGCGTCGTGTATACTTTTAATCCGTCATTGTAAACCACCTCGCTGCCGTACATATCGATGAGTTGCTTGACCACATAGCTGGTGAAATACGGGTGTTTATAGCGCAGGGTCCGGCGCGCCGCTAGAAAGATCGGCGTGTCTTTAGCCTGATAATAATCTTCCTCGCTGATCAGATTTAAGGTCAGCAGGCGGCGCAGCACTATGTCCCGGCGCCAGCGCGCCCGCTGCGGGTGATTGAAAGGCGAATACAATTCCGGGCCGCGCAAAAGGCCGATGAGCGTGGCGGATTCCGGCAGAGTCAGTTCGGCGGCTTTTTTACCGAAATACAAATTGGCCGCGGACTCGATGCCGTAGGAGTTATGCCCCCAGTACACCTGATTGAGATAAAATTCCAAAATTTCCTCTTTGGTGTATTTGCGCTCCAGCTGGAGGGCCAGAAGCATCTCGGCGATCTTGCGGATCATTTTTTTGCGCTTATTCAGGAAAATGCTGCGCGCTAGCTGCATCGTGATCGTGCTGCCGCCCTGCATTTTTTCGCCGCGGATGACATTCACAAAAATCGAGCGGAAAATGCCGTTAAAATCCAGCCCGTTGTGGCGGTAAAAATTCGCATCCTCGGAAGAGATGACCGCCGCTTTCACAAAATCCGAGATCTGGGAGATCGGCACGATCACCCGGTTTTCTTCCTGATGCAGCTCGGCTAGGATCGTGCCGTCCGCCGCGTAAACTTTGGTCGTCTCGTTGGGCACGTAGGTCGAGATGAGGTCGACATCCGGCAGCTGGGTGGAGATCTGCACCACGATAATCAAAAAAAGCAAAGCGCCCGCCGCCGCGGCGACGCCCAAATACCGCATAATTTTTTGCAGCCCAAAAAACAGTTTTTGTCTTTTGAGATGTCTGCCGTAGGAAGTCAAATGCGCCGATTTGACCTCATCTATCGGTTTTTTGAAAAGACCCACCAGCTTCCCCTTGAGGCAAAAATTTTGAGGTGCTATTATAACATAATACTATGCGGCAAAACTGAGGCGCGAATGGACGTTTGGGGTATCATCAAAAAAGGCGCGGTGGAGATAATTTCCGCGGGCGATCTGCAAAATAAGCTTATTTCCGGCCAAAAATTAAAAATCAAGCTAGGGACTGATCCTTCCGCTCCCGATTTGCATTTGGGGCATACGGTAGTTTTGCGCAAACTGCGGGAATTTCAGGAGCTGGGGCACGAGATCATTTTTCTCATCGGCGATTTTACCGCCGCGATCGGCGATCCGACCGGCAAATCGGAAACCCGCCAGCCGTTAAATCCCGCGCAGATCGCCCAAAACGCCGCGACTTATCAGGAGCAGGTTTTCAAAATTTTGGACAAAACCCAAACCCGCGTTGTCTACAATTCGGAATGGATAAACAAGCTCACGCCGGCGGATATGCTCCAGCTGCTGGCCTCCCACACTGTCGCCCGGATGCTAGAGCGCGAGGATTTCAAAAAACGCTACAGCGAGAACCGCCCCATCGCCCTGCACGAATTTATGTATCCGCTCCTGCAGGGATATGACTCGGTCGCCCTGCGCGCCGATGTGGAGCTAGGCGGCACCGACCAAAAATTTAATCTGCTGATGGGGCGCGACCTGCAAGCTGCCGCCGGACAGACGCCGCAGAATATCGTCATTATGCCCCTGCTGGAGGGGCTGGACGGCGTCAACAAAATGTCCAAGTCGCTCGGCAATCACGTCGGCATCACCGATCCGCCCAATGAGATGTTTGGCAAACTGATGTCTCTGCCGGACGCGCTGATGCCGCGCTATTACGAGCTTTTGACGGATCTGGTTTTTGACCCAAACGCGCATCCCCGCGCCGCCAAAGAAAAACTGGCGCGCTATATCACCGCGCAATACCACAGCCAGACGGCGGCGGATGCGGCGGCGGAAAATTTCCAGAATGTTTTTGCCCGCAGCGGCGTCCCCAATGACACGCCGGTCTTAAAGGCGGGGCGATTTGCCGGCCTGCGGCTCAAAGAACTGCTGGTGGCCGCCGGGCTATCCGCCAGCAACAGCGACGCCAAGCGCGACATCCAGTCCGGCGCAGTTCGGATCAACGGGCAAAAAGCGGACGATCCGGCCCGCGTGTTAATCAGCGGAAAAACCGGCAAGTTTATTTTACAGATCGGCAAACGCAAATTTGTGAAATTAGAATAAACTTTTTAGGCTGTCCAGCAGGCTGTCCGCGGCCTGATCGCGCAATTGTTTTTCCAGCCGGGCTCTGTCCGGCAGAGGCACCTCGATAGTCTGGTCAAACTTCACGGGAAAATCCAGCACAAATAATATTTTTGCCGCGCACTGGCCGGCGACGCGGATTTTGACCGACTGCTGTCCCTGCATTATGGCGTTGAATAGCTCCGTCGCCGAACCGAATATTTTTTCCAGCTCGATATTCTGCGCCAGCGCAAAAACAACGCCGCCGCCCGCCGGCGCCTCGATCTGCTCCGACTGGCCGCTAAAAAATTCCCGCTCCGCGATGAAAAGCGCGTAGTCGATTTTGCCGTTTAACGGCACATTGTTGGGATTGCGCAGACTGAAATTAAATTTGGCGGAGACGGTGCGCGCGTCTAACAGTTTGGCCTCGCTGCTCACAAAAGCGATTTCCGGGCTGCGCGCCAGACAACCGGTGAGAAAAAAACACAAACCAAGCAAAATTAAAATTTTTAAGCGGCGCATAGGGCGGAATTATAACACGGGGCGCGGTAATTTAGATTTACTTCCCCTCTTCGCTAGGGGGGCGTCAAAAATTCACAAAGCAAATTTTTGACAGAGGGGTCATACGCCTGCCGCGCAAACTATGCTATAATCACCAAAACTTTTTGGGGGGATTTGCGTATGAAAAAATTAGCGCTTCTGCTTGTCATTTCGGGATTATTTGCCGCGCCGCCCAAAGGCACGGTCGCCACGGTCGCCACGGATAATTACGTCGTCACTACGGACATCCAGACACGCATTGACGCCCTGCCCGCGCAGTACGTGCAGTACTACGCCTCGCCGGACGGCAAAAAACAGCTGTTAGATCAGATCATCGAGGAAAAACTGCTGGCCGTGGAGGCCGGCGCGCGCGGCTACGCCACCAATAATGAGGTGCTCCGCACGCTGGACAGCATCAAAGAAGAAGTAATGGTGCGCCAGTACGTCAAAGACGAGGTGGGCAAACTGACTATCAGCGACAGCGAGATCAGCGCTTACTACAACGCCAATCTGGAAAAATTTATGCAGCCCGAAGCGGTGCGCGCCAGCCATATACTGGTGGACGCCGAAGAAGCGGCCAAAGAAATACTCGCGCAGTTAAATAACGGCGGCGATTTTGCCGCGCTGGCCAAAGAAAAATCCACCGACACCGGCAGCGCCGTGAACGGCGGCGATTTGGATTTTTTCACCCGCGGCCAGATGGTCAAGCCTTTTGAGGACGCGGCATTTGGCCTCAAAAAAAACGAGACGGGCAAAACTCCGGTTAAAACTCAGTTCGGCTGGCATATTATCCGCGTCACGGACAAGCGCGCCGCCAAACAGCAGGCGCTGGCCGAGGTCAAGCAGGCTATCCGCGGCGAGCTGCTCCTAGAAAAACAGCGCGCTAAAGTAACCAGCCTGATCTCCGCCGCCAAAACGAAATATCCGGTCGAGACCCACGCTGAAAATCTAAAATGGTAAGCGCGTGCGGGTACAAAGCGCCGCCAAAATAAATCTAGTCCTAAACGTTCTAGCTCGGCGCGCTGATCATTATCACGAATTGCGCGCTGTTTTGCAGACAGTCTCGTTGTGCGATTATCTGGACTTCGCGCGGGCGCAGACGCTGGAAATACACGCGCCAGTCGGTATCACGGCAGAGCTTGAGCAAAATCTAATCTATCGCGCGGCGCGTAAATTTCTGGATAGATACACGCCGGGAGCGGGCGTTCGGATCACCCTGACCAAAAATATTCCGCTGGCGGCCGGTCTGGCTGGCGGCTCCACGGACTGCGCCGGCGCTCTGATAGGCCTAAACGAATTTTTGGCCGTGCACGCGCCGCCGGAGGAACTGGAGGAAATCGCCGACAGCCTCGGCTCAGACACGGCCTACTGCCTGCGCGGCGGCACCTATCTGGCTACAGGACGGGGCGAGCTCCTGCAAAAACTGCCGGAATTGCCAAAAATGACCGGATTGATCTTAAAACCGCCTTTCCCGCTCTCCACCGCGGCGGTATACGCCAGATTTTCCGGACAAAATACGCCCTGCGATCTGAGCGCTTATGAGCGCGGAGAAGCCGCCGCGCATTTAGCTCTGAATATGCGCAACGATCTGACCGTCCCGGCGTTAAGTCTCCGCCCGGAGCTAAAAGATTATCTGCGCCGGGTAGAACAAACATCTCCGGCGGTTTGCCAGATGTCCGGTTCCGGCCCCGCGATATTTGCCTTTTATCCGCATATTTCCGCCAGAGACACAGCCGTCGCCGCGCTTTCCAGAACCTGTGAGGTGTATCCTGTAGAAACCGTGCAGACAGCGCAAAAAATACTATATGATTAGTTTATCCACCAGTTATACACAGGCTCCCGCGCGGACGTCACGGCGCCAACAAGCCCATTCGGGGCTTATTAGTCCTTTTCCCTGCCAGCGCCAGCAAAGACACTATCTATATGGTTTATCATATCAACAAATCTGCATATATAGTGTTCAAAAATTTTAACAATTCTTAGATATTTTTTAATTAGCGAAGTATATCCACTATATTTTCAACAAGTTATACACATAGCAAACCAGATAGTATTTTTAGCCTTTGTTCCCCTAAATCTAACAAATTTGCAGCTCATCCGGGATGGTCAGGCCTTGTTGCAAAATATCCTGTCTGCTTTGCTCAAAAGAATAAAAGACCTGATCCGTAAAAGAGCGGTATTCGAAAAAACCCGAACGGCCTCGGAAACCGCGCGGATCAGCCGCGCAGAGTCGGCGGTACAGCCGCTGGGACAAAACCGCCAGCAGCACCGCGCGCAAAAGATACTCCGCTATGCCCAGATCCAGCAGGCGGGCAAAGGCTTCCTGCGTGTCGCGCGTATGCAGCGTGGCCAATACCAGATGTCCGGTTAGCGCGGCGCGCACCGCTATCCGCGCCGTAATCTCATCGCGGATCTCCCCGATAAAAATAATATCCGGGTCCTGCCTGAGCACCGCGCGCAGCACGGAGGCAAAATCCAGCTCGCGGGCGGCGTTGATCTGCACCTGATTGATGCCCGGCAGCTGGTATTCGATCGGGTCTTCAATAGTGACAATGTTTTTCTGCGCGCAGTCTAATAATTTCAGCAGAGAATACAGCGTGGTCGTCTTGCCGGAGCCGGTAGGTCCGGTCACCAGCAGCAGCCCCGCCGGCCGCCGGATATTCGCACGCAGAGAAACCAGCGCCGGCCCCGGCAGACCCAGCTCGCTCAGCGTGAGGCGCAGGGTGGAGCTTAAAATCCGTAGCACTATTTTTTCTCCCTGAAAGACCGGCATTACCGCCAGACGCACATCTCTCTCTTTGTAAGTAAAACGCCCGTCCTGCAGGCCATAGCGGTTGGTGTCCAATCCGGCCATAATTTTGAGCCGGGTGAAAAACTGTTCTCTGGCCGGCAAAGAATAGGTGCGCCAGAGTCTGAGCAGACCGTCCTCGCGGTAGCGCACCCGAAAAAAATCCCGGAAAGTCTCAATATGCACATCCGAAATATCTGCGGACAGGCAGTTGTCGAGCATCTCATTTATCTCTTTAACCGGATTCACGGCTTAAAAACCGCAAAAAATATGCCAGCTGGCATATTTTCCCGGAATTGCGGTATAATACTTAATCTTTACTGCGAGGTGCGCAATGCTGGTTTTGGTGATCGGTATTTGTATGTCTTTAGGCTTATGGAGCGCTGTTTATCTGGGGTTCAAAGAAAAATACAGCGCCAGCGAAGGCACGTTAGCCCTGCTGGTTTTAGAAATTTTATTCCTGAGCAGCGGTTTAATTATTTACGGATTGGCCGGGCTGTTCCGCTAGATGTCCGGGCAGTCCAGCATACCGGCCAGCGCCTATACTATTACGCTGGATAAACTTAAACGGCTGAAACCACTCAAGCCCGGAGCGGCTTTTCCAATGATAAACACGTTTCCGCACGGCAGTCCGCTAGGCGGATTCGGCGCCGGCACTTTCAGCCGCAGTCCTTATGGAGATTTCAACATCTGGCATCTTTTTCCCGGCGTGCATATTGAAAAAAATCTGGAGCACTGCGCGCTGGTTATCCGGCGTCAGAGCCGGAAAAAAATCCGGGTTCAGCCGCTTTCACTGAAAGACACTATCTGGGGCGGACAGCAATTAAATCCTAAAAAATGCGTATATTCCGCGCTTTACCCGCGCTCGTGGTATGTGTACCGCGAGCTGGATGTGACAGTGGAGCAGCACTCGCCGGTGCTGCCGCATAATTATAAAGAAACATCTTACCCGGTGGCTTGTTTCAATGTGCTGATAAACAACAGGCATTCCACGCCTGAGGAAGTATCCGTGTTGTTCTCCTGGCAAAACATCTTAGGTTTTGCTTATGAAGGCGGCGACAATGCCGCGAAATATAAATTCCGCCCGCTTAAAACGCGCCGTTACAACGAGCGCTGTTCGGACTATGAATATCAGGGCATTTTGTTCAAGGCAGACAGTGCCGGCGGAGACGCTCTGGACGGAGAAATGTGTCTGGCCACGCGCGCGCCGGCCGGCGCGCGCGTGTCATTCTGCACGCAGTACGACGCGGAACAGCCGCCGGATGTTGTCCGGGAGCCTTTCGCCACCCGCGGCGTCCTGCACGAGCGTGCATCTGTCGAATGCGCGTATCCCGCCGGGGCCATAGCCGTAAAAGCGCTGGTTAATCCGGGCGAGACAGTGACCGTGCCTTTTGCGCTGGTCTGGGATATACCCCGCTGTCTGCGCGGACAGGTCGTCCGCTACTATACCAGATACTGGGGCGCTGGGGGCGGCAGCGCTTTTGCTCTGGCCAAAGACGCCTTGCAAAATCCGCGCGGGCCGGAAATCGCAAAATGGCAGAACGCTCTGGCGCGTAAAATGCCGGCTAGACTGGCCGGCGCGTTGTTTAACGAGCTGTACTATCTGGCTGACGGCGGTTCGCTCTGGGATGCGGAGAGCGGAATGTTTTCTTTGCTGGAATGTTTTGATTATCCTTTTTACGAAACGCTGGATGTGCGTTTTTACGGTTCTTTTCCGCTGGCCAAACTCTGGCCGGAGATCGAAAAAAGGATTATGCGCGAATTTGGCCGGACGATTTTTCAGGAAGATGCGGTCAGAGTCACCTATCACGCGCAGGCGTCTGTGCTTAAAGACGTGGCGGTCAGCGGCGAACACAATAAAAATTTTATCCAAAAAGACCTGCGCAAACGCCAATATGCTCTGCCGCACGATCTGGGCGCGCCGGACGAAAAACCGTGGGTCAAACTTAACGCCTACACTTGGCAAAACGCCAACCGCTGGAAAGATCTGAATTCTAAATATGTGCTGTTAGTCTACCGCGCTTATTATTACAGCGGCAAAAAAGACCGGGATTTCCTCGCCGCCCAGTGGCCGGGGCTGATCAAGGCCGTAGAATACCTGAACACTCTGGATACGGACGGGGACGGCTTGCCGGAAAACGAGCATTTTCCCGACCAGACCTTTGACAACTGGCTGATGCGCGGCACTTCGGCCTACTGCGGCATTCTGCGGCTGGCGGCTTTGCAGGCCGGAGTGCAGATCGCGGAGCTGCTGGCTGAAAAAGCGCAGGCCAAAGAATGGCGCCTGCTCTTAAAAAGAGCCAAAGACTCTCTTAATCAAAAACTCTGGAACGGCAGATATTTCCGTTTTGACGAAAATTCGGACATCGTGATGGCCGCTCAGCTGACCGGACAGTGGTATCTGGAGCAGCTGCATCTGCCGTCTGTGCTGGAAGACTGGCAGATAGATGCCACGCTCAAGAATGTGTACCGGCAGAATTTTCGGGGCGTCGCCGGCGGCCGCAGCGGATTGATTAATGGACGCACGAAGGACGGACGGCCTGTGGACACCAGACAGGGCAACGACGCTTGGGTCGGCATCAATTACGCTTTTGCCTGTCATCTGCTCCTGCGCGGCCAGAAAACACGGGCGAAAAAGATCTTAAACCGCGCGCTAAACGCTCTGCAGTCCGGCGGTATGCTTTTCCGCACGCCGGAAGCTTGGAACGCCGGCAACCACACTTACATCGCCTCGATGTATATGCGCCCCGGAGTTATCTGGGCGCTGGCCGACTGGTGCTAACCACGCACAGACGGCGCTTGTACAGCAGACGACGCCGCGGATAATCCGCCCGGTAATGCGCGCCCCGGCTCTCCCGGCGGCGCAAAGCGCCGGCTAGGCAAAGCCTGGCGCAGAGCAGCAGATTGCGCTCTGCCGGAGAGCCGGGCGTCAATCTATCTAGTTCCCGTCCGGCCTGTTCCAGACCGGCGCGGTCGCGGATGATCCCGGCGCCCCGCCACATAATCTCTTGCAGAGCCGCGCGGATGCCGGACGGTTTGTCTATTTTAATTTCCGGTATTTCCGCCGGGCGGCGCAAAACGCCGCGGAAGCGCAAAGCCGTCTCCGCCGCGCGCCGGCCAAAGACCAGCCCCTCCAGCAGGGAATTAGAGGCCAGCCGGTTGGCTCCGTGCAGGCCAGCCGACGCGCATTCGCCGCAGGCCAAAAGCCCCGGTATGCTGGTCCGGGCGTGAATATCCGCGGCGATGCCGCCCATCGCATAATGCGCCGCCGGCACCACCGGCACTAAATCTTTGGCGATATTGATGCCCAGTGTCCGGCATTGCCTGTATATGGCAGGGAAACGCCCGCGCGGATCTACCGCGGCGGTGGTGAAATCCAGCAGCACGTGATCGGCGTTGGTTTTTCGCATTTCCGCCACGCTCGCTCTGGCGACTATATCGCGCGGCGCCAGCTCGGCCAGCGGATGATAATCCGGCATAAAACGCCGGCGCAGGACATTGCGCAGCACGGCGCCCTCGCCGCGCACCGCTTCGGAGATCAAAAATTGCTGGCCGGCGGCGCCGGTGTGCAGCGCCGTCGGGTGAAACTGCACAAACTCCATATCGCGTATCCGCGCGCCGGCGCGGCAGGCCAGCGCGATGCCGTCGCCGGACAGCTCTGGAGGATTGGTATTATGCTTAAATATCTGCACATAGCCGCCGGTGGCGAGAATAGCGCAGCGCGCCAGCACGGCGAACTGTTCATTTTTTTTATTCAAGAAAACAGCGCCGGCGCAGACGCCGTGCGCCAGCAGCAGTTCCAGACATTGCGTCTCCGGGTACACGGTCAGCCGTCCCCGCTGATTTTTTTGCAAATACTGCGCCATACCGCGCTCGACTTCCGCGCCGGTAGAATCCCCGGCGTGCAATATCCGGCGGTGAGAATGCGCCGCTTCCCGGCCCAGCGCCAGCCCCCGCTCGTCGCGGTCAAAAAACACGCCCATATTAAGCAGTTCCGCCGCCGCCGGTATGCCCTGCCTGACCAGCGTGCGCACAGCCCGGCGGTCGCACAGCCCGGCGCCGGCATACAGCGTGTCCAGATAATGCGCGCGCGGACTGTCCAGCCGGTCCAAAGCCACGGCGATGCCGCCCTGCGCCAGCTGGGTGGCGCTGATATTGGGCGCGCCTTTGTGCGCCAGCGCGACGGCGCCGCCTCTGACCGCCCGGATCGCGGCAGATAGACCGGCCACGCCCGCGCCGATGATCAGCGTGTCGGCCTCGTAAATTTTATTTATCATAGGGTTTAGTGTATCATATCTCTCTATGAAACTTTGCGTGATCGGCACCGGCTATGTGGGACTGGTGGACGGCACCTGTTTTGCCGAAACCGGCAACGAAGTGGTTTGCGTGGACACCAATCAGGCCAAGATCGAAGCGCTGTTAGCCGGACGGCTGCCTATTTACGAGCCGGGGCTGGACGCGCTGGTCAAAAAAAATACGGAACGCGGACGTTTGTTTTTTTCCACCGATGTCAAAAACGCCGTGCGGAATGCGGAGATCTGCTTCATCTCGGTGGGCACGCCGCCCGGCGAGGACGGATCGGCGGATCTGCGCTATGTGCTGGCCGCGGCGCGCTCCATCGGGGAAAATCTCAACGGCTACAAAGTCATCGTGGACAAATCCACCGTGCCGGTCGGCACCGCGGACAGAGTGCGGGAGACTATCGCCGCGCTGACCAAGCAGCCTTTTGACGTCGTGTCCAATCCGGAGTTTCTCAAAGAAGGCGCGGCGGTGGAAGATTTCCTCAAGCCTGACCGCATAATCATCGGCGCGGACAGCGACCGGGCTTTTGCCCTGCTAGAAAAACTTTACGCGCCGTTTGTGCGGATCAACGCGGCGATCATCAGGATGTCTGCCCGTTCGGCGGAAATGACCAAATACGCAGCCAACGCGATGTTAGCCACGCGCATTTCTTTTATGAATGATCTGGCCAATCTCTGCGAGCTGGTGGACGCCGACATCGATATGGTGCGCCGGGGGCTGGGGTCTGATTCGCGCATAGGCAAAAGATTTTTATTCCCCGGCATCGGCTACGGCGGCTCGTGTTTTCCCAAAGACGTCAAGGCTATCATCCGCACGGCCGCAGAAAATAATTACCGGCTGGAGCTTTTGCAGGCGGTGGAAAACGTCAATGAGCGGCAGAGGCAGGCGCTGGTTAAAAAAATCAAACAGCATTACGGCGATGGGCTGTCCGGCAAAAAATTCGCGGTGTGGGGGCTAGCTTTCAAGCCGCAGACTGACGATGTGCGCGAGGCGCCGGCCGTCAGTATTATCCGGGAGCTGCTAAAAGCCGGCGCGCGCATCAGCGCCAGCGATCCAGAAGCGCTGGAGGAGTCCCGCAAAATTTTTGGCGAAAAGATCGAGTATCAGGCCGATAACTACGCCGCGCTCAACGGCGCGGACGCCCTGCTGATCCTCACCGAATGGCGGGAATACCGCGAGCCGGATTTCACGCGCCTCAAAAAAGAATTAAAAACCCCGCTCATCTTTGACGGGCGGAATATTTACAGCCCGGCGCTGATGCGGGAGCAGGGATTTGCTTATTATTCTATAGGCCGGAAAAAAGTTTAATAGTCAAACCCGGCAAAATCATCTAAAATATTTTTCCAATGGCGCGGCCTCATCGTCTAATGGTCAGGACACGAGATTCTCAATCTCGCAATAGGGGTTCGATTCCCCTTGAGGCTGCCACCGCGTGAAACAAATTGTTTCACGGATAATCGCGGTTAATACCAGCTCTCCTCCAGCACATTTGTGATCTTCTGTTTCATTATGGCGATCAGCTGCCGGCCGGCGTTTATAATCTCCCGCTCTTTTGCGGCGGCGGCGGCGAGTTTCCGCTGTATCTCCAGCGCGGGGAGAGGAATTTTTATCCGAGCAATTCTGGCCAGGGCTAATTTAGGAATGCCGGCGCCTTTGGCAAAACTTTTGATTTGCTCCTGACTGTCCGTATTCTGCAGAATATATGCCAAAAAATTTTTATCTAGCGCGGCCTTATTTTTAATAACCAATTTGGCGGCGTTTTCCGTCAAAGATTTTCCATCTAATTCCCGCGGCACGGTGCCCGTCACGCCAATTGTTCCCGCTATAGACATATAGACATCTTCTTGCGAAATAGTATATTTTCGGATCCGCGCAAAAACATCCCCGGAAATATATTTCACTTTCGACAAATTGATTGTTCCATTCATAAAATCAACAACCCTAATATACGGGTATTCCGTGACCACGCCTGAAAATGTTTTGCCTCGGGGAATTCTTTTGCCGCCCTTAATTTCGCAAATCTCGCCTAATTCCACCAAGCGCGCATTGTTTAATTTTCTAAGGCTGTAACCAAACCTCTCTCTCTCTCTCTCTCTAAATTTTTGATAATTTCTCTGGCGTGGTTGATGGCCTGTTGTTTGGCTTCAATCTGGCTCACAATTTCTCCCTGCGCCTCCAGCGGCGGCCGCGGGATTTTGATTTTTAGCAGATCTTTGCCGAGCAAATGAATGATGTTGGTGCCTCTGGCGTAAGCGGCCAGTTCTTTTTTTAAGGGGCCGCTTAAAAGATAGGCGAGATAAACCGGATTGATTTTAGCTTTGTCAATTCGGAGAATATTTATATCTCCGCCAATAATCACCCCGTCCTCCAGCAAAGCGCTGGCGGTGGCGATGCCCAGCGGCCCCGCGGTGGTCGTGCCGGGCACCAGCACATCTCCGCTGACGGAGAGTATCTTGCCGTCCCGGTCCGTGCGGCTCACCGCCTCCTTGATCACTTGCCCGTACAGCGTGTAAAGCTGGCCGTAATGAACGCATTTATTTCGGCCTTTTTCCCGCAAATCGCTTTTGGTCAGACCCTGTCCTCGCAAAAGCGCCGCCACTTCTTTTAACTCCACCAACGGCCATTTCTGATTTTTGCGGATTTTCGCCATTTTGTACCGCCCGCCGGATAAATTATAGTCGCCGGCGGCGGCGATTTTTTCCTGCGGCGCCCAGATGGCCAGCTCGCTTTTTTTCTCCAGCCCCTGCTGCCACGCCGCCAGCACGGCCAGCGCCTCAGGCAGATCATTTTTTTCTATTTTCCGGCGCTGCGCGCCGAGGTCAAAACCATCATTTTTAATTTCTATAAATAAAATTTTATCCGTTTTTTTAATAAACTGTTTGTCAAAAAACAGAATGCTGGTCTTCACGCCCGAATACGGCTGAAAAACTCCGGGCGGCAGCGAAACAACAGCCCATAGTCCGTCCGCGCAGAGTTTTTGGCGGATCTGGGTGTAGGCGCGCTCTGTCTTGAAAACAACGCCCTCCGGCACAATAATACCCGCGCGGCCTCTTAGGCTCAGGTGTTCCAATATGTAATCCACAAAAAGCACTTCGGAGCGCCGGGCTTGCACGGAAAATCTTTGATGCGGTTTTATGCCGCCTTTGGGCGTCATAAACGGCGGATTGGCGAGGATCACGGCAAAAGTTTCGTCCCATCTTTGCTCGCTGGTCAGGGTGTCGTACTCGTGGATTTTCGGCTCCGGGAAGCCGTGCAAATACATATTGACGAGCGCCAGCCGCACCATATCCGGCGAAATATCATAGCCCGCGAGATTATTCATCAATTTTAATTTTTCGTCCGGGGTAAGCGGCTTGGCTTCATTTTGCCTCAAAATATGCTTGTACGCGGAAATCAAAAACCCGGCGGTCCCGCAGGCGGGATCCAGAATTGTCTCATTCTTTTGCGGAGCCACCGCCGCCACCATAAAATCAATAATATGCCGGGGCGTGCGGAACTGCCCCGCGTCACCTTGACTGCCGAGGACGGAAAGCAGATATTCAAAAGCATCGCCAAGATCTTCGCTGTGCTCATAATGAAAGTCGTTAATCTCTTTGAGGAAAAGCGTCAGCGTGCGCGGATCATTGTACGGCAGAAACACGCCTTTGAAAATATCCCGGAACAACCGCGGGATGCGCGGATTTTGGGCTATATCCGCGATCGCCCGCACGTAGAGACTCAGACGCTCCGGCCCGGAAAGCCTCCCGTCCAGCAGTCTAGCCCAAGCGTATTGTTTTCGCTTAGCGGCAAAAAACTGCGCCTTTAAGCCCACTTCCTCATTTTCCCGGTCCATATCATCCATAAATTTATAGATGAGCGCCGTCGTGATCTGCTCCACCTGAGCTTTGGGATCAGGGACTTTGCCGACGAGAACATCCCGCACCGAGTCAATTTTTCGTTTGGTAAGCTGATCCAGCATAATTAAAACATCGCCGTGTTCTTTTTATTTTGCCAAAATGGCAGCCGCTATTTTACTCCATATATTGATTAACAGAAACATAATCTTTTACATACTCCGGGATAATTTCCCGCCAGCTATCCAGAGCTTTATACTCCGCCATTGTAAAACCGGCAAAGCTGCGGGGAAACCGCCGGTTGTTTATTTCCCGGCGGAAATATTCATTGGCCGCGTAGGCTTTCAAATAATTTTTAATATGCGGCACATATTTACTGTCCGGTTTATAGATCGAAATAAACTTTTCACATTCTTCCTCTAGTTTTGCGTCTTTGGACTTGAACGCGTCAATTAAGCCGAACGCGCGCTCCAAAAATTCGCGCCAAGTGATCCGGCGGTCAAGATTTTCACTGCGGCGTATTTTTTCCAGATTGAGAAACAACCGCGGCTTATCCTCATATCTGTCCCGCGCAATCCGCACGGCTCTGTCCCATTGCTCGTTTTCCACGGCGGATTTTAGCTCCGCATCCTCCCGCAGCTTTGCGCGGGCTTTTTCAAATAATTTGCGGTCAACTTTCATGCCTTCGAGTCCGACCGGCGTCTCCACAAAAGTTTTTATGCTGTCCGGATCAAATACTTCAATTTCATCAGTCCCTGCGCCGCCAAGCCCGCCGCCGGCTCCTTGCCGCCCGATCGGCAGCGGCAAAATCTCGTCATAATCAAATTTTTCCTCAAAATACTCGCAATTGGCGAAAAAATCAAAAAACTTAAAATGTTCTTTTTCCGCTCTATGCTTGGCGCCGTCCGCGTCGATGTATTCAAAAGTATGCCGGCGCGTACCGCGCCCTTTGATCTGAATAAAATCTGTCGGCGAAAAAACAGGGCGCATCAGCGCCAGATTCAAAATATCCTGACAGTCATAGCCAGTGGTCATCATTCCGACGGTCACGCACACTCTTGTCCGGCTGGATTTATAGTTTTCCAGAAATCTGGTGCAGCCGTGGAGATTATTATTGGCAAAATTGAGCGTGAAACGCTGCGCGTCTGGAATGCTGGAGGTGACCTGCACGGCAAAATCCGAATTATATTTGCCGGGCCAGAGCCGGTCTGCTTCTTGATTGAGCGCCTGCGTTATTTTTGAGGCGTGCCGCTGGCTCACGCAAAACACGATGCTTTTGCCGATCTCTCCGCTCAGCGGATCGGCGAGGGCGTTTTTCATAAATACTTGGCAAAAGACACGATTGGTTTTTTCGGAAAAGAATCTCTTTTCAAAATCCCGCTGAAAAAATGTCTCCTCATTTTCTTCGCCGTCGACGTTTGCCGTCGTCACGGCATAGCCTTTTTGCGAAAGAAGATCCGCGGTAATATCGGTCCGCGCGTCAGAAACAATCGGATTGATCAGATATCCTTCGCGCACCCCGTCCAGCAAACTAAAACGGAAAGTCGGCTCGCTGTTTTTACAGCCAAAAGTCACGTAAGTATCCAAAAGCTGCCGGCGTTCCCAAGCGCGCGGGTCATTCTGGGAAATCCGCCGCGGGTCAATATTTTTCAGATAATCTTTGGGAGTCGCGGTCAAACCTAATTTATAGCCAATAAAATACTCAAAAACCGCCCGCGAGTTTCCGCCAATCGCGCGGTGGGACTCGTCGGCAATGAGCAAATCGAAATCCGTCGGCGCAAAAAGTTTTTTGTATTTATCCTGCGCTGTAAAACTCTGCACCGTCGACACAACAATCTCCGCTTTTTTCCAGTCGTCGCGGTTTTGTTTGTAGATCACCGCGGCAAAATCATTGCTCAAATAGCAATCAAGGTTTTTGCGAGCCTGCGTCTCCAGCTCCAGACGGTCTACCAAAAACAAAATCCTTTTGGCATTGCCAGTCCGCAGAAATAATTTAATAACCGCCGCGGAAATAAGCGTCTTGCCTGTGCCTGTGGCCATTTCAAAAAGGAAACGGTCATTTCCCGCCGCGGCGGCTTCTTGCAAAGCGCGAACCGCCCTAAGCTGGTAAGGGCGCAAAATCCGCAGATTTTCCGCCCAGAGATACCGCGCCCTTGTCGCTTTGTCTCTGTAGCGAGGATCATCCTGAAAATGCGGCTTTTGGGTCAAAGCGATATAGTCCGCTTCAACTTTTTCCGCGGCCAGACGCTTGTTGTCGGGCTTAAATTCCCGGCGGTGTTTTAAGGACTCCTGTGAGGGAAATTTGGCAATGACTTCCGGGTTGCCCCGCGCCAAATCCCAAAAGTAGTGCAGATTGCCATTGGACAGAAGCACAAAGCGAGCCTTTGCAGCGCTGGCGTATTTCCTCGCCTGTTCTTTGCCGTCGAGAGGATCCTTATCCTCTCTCTTGGCCTCCAAAACCACCAGCGGAAATCCCTGCTCATCCAGCAGGAGAAAATCGACAAACCCGTTTTTTGCCGACTCAAAATCTTTGCCGAGAGCGGCAATGTCCTTTTGCGCGAGTTTCACGGCTTGTTCCAGCGCGATATTGGCCTGCCCCGCGCTATCGTCAAAAAACCGCCAGCCCGCTTCTTCAAGAAGTTTGTTTATTTTTATCCGCGCGCCGGCTTCTTTAGAATCCACCATAATTTTGTTTTAGCAGGACAATCAATACAGAGCGGAGAGGGCGAGATTCGAACTCGCGGTGGCTTGCGCCACACAACATTTCCAATGTTGCACCATCGGCCACTCGGACACCTCTCCGCAAAGATAAATATTTTAAGCGAAAACAGCCGGTAAATAAAGCCGGCGCAGAGAGGTAAAAAAGAAGCCGCCGGGCAGAGGGCGGCTTCTGCGCAAATTGATGTCCTCCCCTCGATTACATCAAAGCCAGAGCTACTTTGCGGCAGGCGCTTTTGATTATCCGCGAGACCTGCGCCTGCGTGATTCTAAAACGCGCGGCGATCTGATCTTGGCTGAATTCCCGGAAAAAATGATATTTCAAAATCAACTGGTCGCGCGGACTGAGCAGATACAGGGCTTCGTGCAGGCCTTCGCGTTCCAGCATATTGTCCGTAAAACCATCGCAGCCGATGACCTCCTCCAGCCGGACAAAAGCCTCTTTGCCGTTGTTGTTCTTGACCGGCGCGTCCAGCGAGGCCAGATAATGGGCGTTGACCGTCTGGGTGATTTTGTCCAGCGCTTTCTTTTTAAGCTTAAAACGGCGGGCGATCTCGGCGCGGGAGGCTTCGCGTCCGTGTTTATACAAAAACTCCTCGCGGTATTTCTGGATGCGCGCGTTAAGCTCCACGCATTTGCGCGAGACGCGGATGCCGTAACAATTGTCCCGGATAAAATGCTTCAGCTCGCCGTCGATAGTCGGTATCGCATAGCAAGACAGTTTTCCGCGGCGCGCGGGATTGTATTTGCGCACAGCTTTGATCAGGCCGACCGCCGCCACCTGCACCAGATCTTGAATATCCACGTCCCGGCGCATATATTTTTTGGCCATATAGACCGCCAGCGGAAAATTTTCCTCGACGATTCGCCGTTTCTCGATATTCAGCTGAGTTTTCAAACTGCCGTTTATCAGTTTCGCGATAATCTTTTTGTGAATACTTTTGAGTTCCAGAATATCCCTGTGTTTTTTGGTCTTGAGCGCTGCCGCCATTTGTCTGCCTCCCTCTGATGTACAGGTTTACAGACAAAATAAGACAGTTTTTGCGCCAACTCATATTTTTAGCGTATTCACAGCAAAAATTATAAAATCTGGCTGTTTTTATGGACACTTCTTGTGTTCAAGATTAAACACAGGTGCAGGCGTGTAAAGGAATAGTTATTTTATGTGTATAAATTTATGCATTTGCGGCAGCACCTTATATGCATAGCCCGCTTTATCCAGAATATACAGCCATTTTTGCAGGGTCGGGAGATGCAGTTTATTGTGCGCCGGCTGTAAATATAATTCCGGGGCGGGCGGCGTTAAACGGCTCCGGGGCGGATAACAATGTCCGAGTATTTTCAAAATACCCTGCGTATCCAAATTTTTTTCTAAAACTATTTTTATATACCGGCTGGATTTTTCAGGCACGGCGCGGTAAAAATCCTCAAATTTTTTATTTTTGATGTCAATGGAATAAATTATATTTTTCCGCGCGGGCAGATATTTGATCCGGCCGGGCAGAGTGCCATTGGTCTCGATAAGATAGGTGTGCCGCGCGCCCAGCAGGTCGATGACCGCGGCGATGTAGCGCGCCTGCAGGAGCGGCTCGCCGCCGGTGAAGCTGACCAGACCGGACGGCGCCAGACGGGAAACCAGAGCCGCGCAGTCCGGCGCGGATATATCGTTGAGAAAACGCGCGGCGCGCCGGCCAAACTCCTGATGCCGGCAGTATTTTGTCCGGCGCCAAGCGCGTCTGGTGTCGCAGTAGGCGCAGCGCAGATTGCAGCCGCTGAAACGCACGAATACCGTCGGCGCGCCGGTAAAGCGGCCTTCGCCCTGAATACTGCGAAATATCTCCTGAATATTGGCTTTCATTTTAACGCGCCGATAAACTCCGCGTAGCCGCGCCGGCGCAGCAAACAGGCTGGACATTCCCCGCAGCCATAGCCCCAGTCGTGCCGGACAGTCCGGTCGCCGCGGTAACAGGTGTGAGTATGCTCGCGGATTAGCTCCGCGCCGTACTGTTTATCCGCCCGGTCAAAAGGCGGCACCCGGTACTGATAAGCCATAGTCCAGGTTTCGGCTTTGGTTTTACGCATCAGCGGAGCGGCGATCTCCAAATCTGTTTCCATCGCCGCGTTAAGCGCAGCCTCTAAAAATTTGATGGTGTATTCCCGGCAGTCTGGATAGCCGCTGTAATCCGTCTCGCTCACGCCGGTCACCAGCCGGCCGCAGTTTAACTGATAAGCCAGCGCCGCGGCTTGGGCTAAAAATATGGCGTTCCGTCCCGGCACGAAAGAAGCCGGCAGCCCGTCCCGGCGTTCATTCAAATCACCGCCGGTCAAAAGCGCGCTGCCGCCGATCTGCCGCAGAGCCGGAATATCCAGCGCGTAATAGCCGGCAGTTTTTAAGATTTTGGCCGCCTGCGCGGCGCAGTCTAACTCTATGCTATGACGCTGACCGTAATTAAAGGATACCGCGTAGGTCCCGCCGCCGGTCTGCGCGGCCTCCATCAGACAGGTGACGCTGTCCTGCCCGCCGGACAGACAAACCAGTGTTTTGGTTTTATCCAGCAGCTTCACCGATCCAGCCAGTCCAGCAGGGCATCCCAGCGGCGGTGAAAAAAACCGGAAATGATTAGTTTATTCAAATAAAAATGCAAAAGCAAAAACAAAAGCCAGAAAACGAGCGGATAAAAAAACCAGATAGTCCCGCGCAGGGCTAGATTAAGCAGCAGAAAAAATAAATTGGCGCCGGCAAAAAGCGCGGCGTGCACCAGAAAAAACAGCCATAGCGCACGTCTAAGCGCGGGATCGAGCATAGCGGTATTGTAACATTATTTGCGGCGGAGCACGCCGGGGTCTTCGGAAAAGACGATTACTTCATAGGGCTGCAATTCCGCGCCGGCGCCGGCATAGGCGCCCGGACCGCTGATCAGCGCCGAAAATATGTCGTCATAATATTTGCGCAAAAATTCATCCTGTTCGGCGCCGGAGTTTTCCGGATCAATAAACTCTTCCGCAAAAAAATCATCCATAAAGACACCTTCTCTCCTGACGCTAAAAAAATACCCGCGCCAAAATCTAAATATGTATGAATTTTTTCCGTTGTTTTGTTAAACTAGCCGGCAATGCTGTATCCCCGCTGGCTCAAAAAATCTTTGCCCAAATCCGCCGCCGGTCTGCGCATCCGG
>JAITIS010000115.1 GCA_031279305.1 Candidatus Margulisiibacteriota bacterium
CGCGCCTCCCGCTCCGGCCACTGGAAAAACGCCATAAATGCCGGACAGGTTTTCAAACGCTCGCGCTATCTGCGTCCGGATGCCAAGCCCCGGCCTTTGCCGGATGCGCTGGCCGCGGAATATTTTGCGCCGGATGGCCGTTTCAAAGATTTTCCGCGTTACGAGCACCGACCCCAGCAGCAAGAAATGGCCGCGGAGATCAGCGCGGCTTTTAACAAGGAACAGCATTTGCTTTTAGAGGCCGGCACCGGCTCCGGCAAATCAGCGGCCTATCTGGTGTCCGCGCTTTTATGGATTAAACAAAACAGCGGCCCCGTTGTGGTTTCCACGCGCACCAAAAATCTGCAGGATCAGCTGATCGAAAAAGATATTCCGGCGGTCTTAAAACTTTTTCCGGAGGATAATTTTCAGATAATGATTTTGAAAGGCCGGCAGAATTACGTCTGCCTGCGCCGTTTTGAGGCGCTGGTCCAGCATCTGGTCTTGACTAAAAGCGGAGATCTGGTGAAGGCGCTGCCTTTGTTCACTTGGTTAAACTCCACGTCCGAGGGAGATTTATCCGAGCTGCATTCCAGCATCGAAAAAAAATACAGCCGGCAGATAAATTCCGAGGGTTTGGGCTGTCTGGGCGATTCCTGCCCGGATCACGGCAAATGTTTTTTACAGCGGGCGCGCGGACAGGCGCGTTACGCCGACCTGATCATCGGCAACCACGCCCTGATTTTCACCGATCTGGCCCTAGACAGCGGGCTTTTGCCCAAGCATAAACAGATTATTCTGGATGAGGCGCACACGCTGGAAGAAGCGGCGACCGAGAGCTGGTCGCTGACCGCAAATTACGGCTTTTGCGCGGATGAGTTAAAAAAATTGGAGCAGCAAATCCGCGCGCCGGAATTTTTAAGCGCGGCGGAAAAATTCCGCGGCGGCGCCAGAGAATATTTTGCGGAGCTGTCGCGGATCGGCCGGGAGTATGCGGGTAATAAAGACGGTCGTATTTTGCGGGTGCGCGATCTGCAAAAACACGAGGCGCTCTGGCGGGCGCTGGAGTTATTGAGAATCGCCGCGGCTAGATATTTGCGCAAAATGCAGCAGCTCGTTGACGAGCATATCGAGGCGGCGGGCGCGGAGGATGATGTGGTGCAGATCAAAAACGCTAAAATGCAGCTGCAAAATTTGTGGTCGATCACAGACACGATCGCCTCCGGCGCGGATAATTACGTCGCCTGGCTGTCCCTGCAGTCCGGCAAGCCGCCTTTTGACGCGGAGCTTAGAGCCGCGCCGGTCAATGTCGGGCGGATTCTGCAGGAAAATCTTTTTGCGGCTAAAAAATCGGTGATTATGGTTTCCGCCACGCTGACAGTCGGCGGTTCTTTCGCTTATTTTGCGGAGCGTTTCGGCTTCGGCGCGGACTCCGAACGTTTGCGCCAGCGACAGCTGGGCTCGCCGTACAATTATCAAGAAAAAATGCTCTGCCTGATCCCGGATGATCTGGCCGCGGCCGGCGAAAAAGAATATCACCTCAAAGCCGCGGAATATCTGGCCAAGCTGGCGGAGCTGACCGCCGGCCGGATGTTAGTCTTATTTACCAGCTACCGCTCGCTGGAATTGACCTACCGTTATTTCAAGACGCTGACCGAGGATACGGAATTGCTGGTTTACTGCCAGAGACTGCACGGCTCTAGGCGCTCGCTGGTCGGGCGTCTGCGCGGCGGCAAAAACACGGTGCTGTTCGGCACGAGTTCTTTCTGGGAAGGCGTGGACATTCAGGGCGAGGCGCTGTCGGCGGTGGTTATTTTCAAACTGCCTTTTGCCGTGCCGTCCGAACCGGTCACGCAGGCGCGCGGCGAAGAAATCGAGGCCGGCGGCGGCAGCGCGTTTTTTGAGTATTCTCTGCCGCAGGCGGTGATCCGTTTCAAGCAGGGTATCGGACGGCTGATCCGCGGGAAAAAAGACCGCGGCATAATCGCCATTATTGACGAGAGAATTTTTACCAAAAATTACGGGCGGGCATTTCTCCGCTCTATGCCGGAATGCGAGCTGGTCAAAGCGCCGGCCGGCGAGACTTTGCTCAGGGCCAAGGACTGGTTTTGACGCGCTAAAATAATTTTCTTAAAGGCACGGCCAGCCCCGCGGCAATGCGCGCCAGATTGGATATTCTGGCATCAACCAGCCCGCGCTCAATGCGGCTGAGCGTGGATTTGGGTATGTCGTTTTCATAGGCCAGTTTTTCCAGCGTCAGCCCCTGTCTTTTTCGCAAGCGGGCAATTCTCCGTCCGACCCGGAGGCTTATCTCGCTGGATTGTTCCATATATGGAATAATAAAATAGTTCGCGCTAGAATAGTTCCATATATGGAACAATCTAGGGGGCATAAAAAATGATCTAGGCTACAAACAAGCACAGCGCCAGAAAATGCAGCGCTGAGCCGGCCAGCACCATTACGTGCCAGAGTTCGTGATAGCCGAATTTCGGAAATAGATTAGGTTTTTTTAACGTGTACACCACGCCGCCGAGCGAGTAAACAAGACCACCGGAAACCAGCAGCGGCAGGGCGGCAGGGGAGAGCGCGCTCAAAAGCGGTTTAATGGCGATGATGACCAGCCAGCCCATCGTCACATAGACGGTCGTGGTGAGCCAGCGCGGCAGATCGATAAAAACCGCCTGCAGGGCAATAAAAATAATGGCCATCCCCCAGATCAGCCCGAATAACAGCCAGCCCCAGCTGCCGGAGGCGCGCAGCGTGATCAGGCAAAACGGCGTGTAGGTCCCGGCGATCAGCGCGTAAATAGAGAGATGGTCAAATTTGCGAAAAACTTGCCGCCGTCCGCCGGCTCTAGCGGGCAGCCAGTGATACATAGTGCTCCAGAAATACAGCATAAACAGCGTAAAACCAAAAATAGAAAATGCGATGATTTTCCAAACCGGGTCATAGCCGGAGAAGGCGCTCTTGACGATGAGCAGAACCGTAGCCGGCAGGGCCAGCGCCGCGCCGATCAGATGCAACAGTCCGCTCAAAGGCTCTTTGAGTTTCACAAGGAAGAGATGATAACATAAATCTTTGGGGAAGTATTACGCTCCCGAAAAGACAGCGGTTAGGCTAATTTTAAGTCCGCGCCAAAATAGCCGGACATCCCGCTCAGAAAGTTAATGTAACGGGATCTGACCCGCTCCATCGAACCGTCAAACAGCACTATGACCGGGCGGCGTCTTTGCAGACAATGCCGGATCTGGCGCAGACCGGCGTAGCCCGCCAGCTCCACGGTGCTGAAACGCTTGAAGACGCCGCCTTTGAAATCGAGAATTACGGACGTTTTGGGCTTGCTCATTTTTTCCTCCTCTTCCCCGAAGCCCGTTCCGGGGGTAACGGACTTCGGGGTTTTGCCGAAAGTATTTTGCCGGAATAAACCGGCGCTTCGCCCTTGCGGGCTTGTGGACGGCGCTTAACAAACGCTAGCAAAGTTAAACGCCGTCCAATTGTCACGTCGGCCGCTCCGCGGCCTCGTGGACAAAACTTAACGTCGCTAGCGCTTGTTAAGTTTTGTTAGAACAAATTATAGAACAAACTATTTGTTCTTGTCAAGACCCTGCCGGCGGATATTTTTCTGTTTGCCAGAACATAAGGTTTCGTGCTAATATATGTTCTATGAAATTGCACCCGCAGCAGGAACAACTGCTGGAGATTTTGAAAAAATCGCGGAACGATCCGCTGACAATCCGCGAATTGCAGGAAGCCTTGAGCGTGAGTTCCACCAGCGTGGTGGCGCATCATATCAAGCAGCTGGAGAAAAAAGGCCTGCTCAAGCGCGATCCGGCCAACCCGCGGCATTACGCGGTGCTGGACGATGACGGCGGAGCGCGCATCACCTATCTGCCCGTGTACGGACTGGCGCAGTGCGGTCCCAGAGGCTCTATTCTGGACAATAACCCGCTGGATAAGATCGCCATCTCTTCCGAGCTGGTGCGTTTTCCGGTGGAGGAAATGTTTCTGGTCAAGGCGCGCGGGGACTCTATGCTGCCCAAGATAAGCAGCGGCGATCTGGTCTTCGTCCGCCGGGCAAACGCCGCCGCGGATGGCGAGGTGGTCGTCTGTGTCAATGACGGCGAGGCGCTTATTAAGAAATACCAGCGGGACAAAAAACAAGCGCTGCTCTCCTCGCTCAACAGCGAAAAATACGCGCCTTTCGCCGCCGCGGAGGATTTTCGCATAGAGGGCATAGTCAAAGGCGTGCTGAGTTATAAGTTTTAATTCCCTGTCCATTTTATCTTCCGGCGTCCCCTAAAGATTTCCGCAAAAAATATGCAAGTTTTTTACGGGAAGTTACGATATAATGATATGAGAGAGGGAAGCCTGATTCCGGGGGACGGAGATCGGGCTAGTTGTGTATGTAGCACAGGTATATAAAGCACAAAAAACGGGCAGAGTATAGGTTAAGCAAGGGGAGAAGAAGGAGCAGAAAATGAGAGTTTTGATGTGTCAGGTTGTCCCCCCACTAGGAGGACATGATGCCATTCCAATTCCTCCTAGCGGCGCCGCCAGTGGCAGCGCGGCAATTTTCCAATCAGATACGATAAGCGCTTTAGGCCTCGATACCCAGAAGGCAAATGAGCTGACTGAATTATTCAAGGCTGGTCCTGTTAGCAGAGAAACGCTTACGGCGTTTCTGCGCGACCCGAGCAAAGGCGGCTGGACAGAGGCCGCTATTGCCACGATGTTCGCCCAAAACGGGGATAATTATTATTTTTTTGACGCGGGCTTTGATGAACAAAAAATAACCGCTGAGCAGTTTCAGCAATTTGTGACAGGACAAATTATCCGTTATGAAAACTCCCAAAAAGTTGGAGGCGCAACACCAAGTGATTTTAAGGCTTGGCATAAGTTCGATAGTTATAACATTGTGCAGACGAGAGAGCGCGGAGAGATAAGCGATCTGGAAAATAAGATACCGAAATTGTCTGACGGAAATATAGATGTCGGCAAAATCGGCGCGGATGCGGCAAAATATCTTGAAACGAATGGGAAAATAAAACCGGGATATGAGGATTTCTTTCTGATAACGTTGGTGAAACATAAAGGGAAATATGATGCTTATTTTCCGCCTATCGCGGGGAATGCTTATTATAGAGTGTTTAAGCTGCCGGCTGGGAAAACTTGGTCTGATTTTTTGAATGATTTATTCCCGGCGGCAGGCGCGGGTGGTACGGAGAATGGCAGTGAGACTGACGGACTTGACCCAGTAAACGGACTTGACCCAGTAATAGGTGATGATTTTGGGAGAACAGGCGATGGTGGGACAACTGTGCCAATTCGGTTGTCAGTGGAATGGATGAAAAAATATAGCAATATGGAAGAAGTTCTTGGGAAATTGATGGATGAAGATAAGGAGAATGATGCCCAGGCAAGAACAGATTACAACGTAGGATTTTCTGAGTATATTAACTATTGCACGGCAGAGGATCAATTAAAAATTTCTGGCAATAGAAATGTAATAGTTAAAGAAACCGAAACTGAAGCTGGAACAGAAAGAGAGAGTACCGATTTGGTGACAAGCGGGGTGGGATTTTTAAGAAATTATATTGTATTAAATGTAAACAATTTATCTGATGCTAATGTGCAAAAAAACATTATCGATGCTTACAACTGGCTGGTCGGGCTGGGCGCGACTAGCGATGAATTGGAGGATGTAGGTGCTACGCTGACAAATTTTTTTACTGTGACTAGAGATGGCAACGGCAACAATGTAATTACTAAACTGGAGATAAAAGAGAGCATTAGAATAAGGTT
>JAITIS010000131.1 GCA_031279305.1 Candidatus Margulisiibacteriota bacterium
TCTCTCCTGCTCAATCAGGCCAAGCTGGGCAGCAAGCAGGCGGCTGAGACTTTGCGCCAATTGCTGGCCGCTGACCGCGCCGCGCGGACGGCTGATGAGGTAGGCGAGGATTCCTTCAAACAGATCGAGCCGCGTCTGGAGCTGGATGCGGCCTGGAATTCTCTGGACGACAAATACAACGGTTATTTGCCGGCGAATATTAATGCCGAGGCTGTGGCCAAAAAATATCTGGTTTCCGCTGATGCCGGTACACGCGCCGAGGCAGAAGACCTGCTCCGTCTGGTCTGGTCGAAAGGCGCTGATCCGCAAAGAGCTATTGACGGCGCGGCCATTAATATTGGTGACGAATCAACGCCCGTAGAAATAAAGATAGAAGGCTATGCCACTCTAGCCAAGAAGGAAAATCTTGCCGACAAACGCGTGCGCGGCGCCTTTGACAATCTGATCTCGCTGTATACTTACAATCCCCTGACGTGCGATACCGGTCAGCTGGATGGTTTGGTGAAAAATTTACAGATTGCCTATGAGGCCTCGCCTAACGATTTACGCATCAAAGAATTATATGTCAAAGCCCTGCTGGCGCAGGCGGAAACTTATTATCAGGATAAAAAAACAGACGCTATGGCCAAAACGCTGGATATTTTGCTGAAACGCGAGGACGGCGTGCCTGGCGGTTACAGCGGTTTATTAGCCGGGGAGATTAATGTTCCTGAAAAGACCGCGCAGTATTATGCTTACTGCGAGCAGCGTGTCCGCCTGTTCTTGAAACAAGCGCAGGATAGCAATAGAGCGACGAGAGAGATTAGCGACGGTCTGAATGCTCTGCGCCGGGAATTCAATCTGATCAGCCCGGCCGCGCTTCCGACCGGCTTAACCGAAAAATTATTAGATGCTTTTATAACAGTCAACAAACCGGACGTTATACCCGCTGATGTTATGTCGGATTTAGGTTTTGGCGAAACTTTTAATAATGGAGATATCGAAAAATATTTCGTGGAAACCTGCCGGACCGAGTATCAACGCCGTTTGTTCATCGGCATCTTGTGTGCTCTGGCGAATTTGACCGCAGGCGATAACCAAGAGGATCTCGTTAAGCACGGTGACAATGATGTCTATGAGCAGACTGTTGAAACGTTGTTGCTGGATGGTCAATATATGCCTACAGCTCGAGCACTGAAACTTCTGGGTTCGGAATATGCGGCGACGATCCGGCCGCGTCTGCGTTTGGGCATGGTCTGGACCGGACTGACCGGTGAGGATAAGGAATCGGTTGACCATGTGCTCTCGCCCCAGGGGCTGGCCGTGGCCGGTGCGACGCTCGAGAGTATTCGGAAAGAAAATAAAGAAGGAGCGGACGATCAGACCAAAGCGCAAAAAACGCTGCTCGCCGAGCTAAAAAACGAAATGGCAGCCTTGCATTATTTCGTCCTGATCAAGAGTAAATATCCGGAGCAAATCACGGAGGCTTTGAGAGATTATTACCTGCCGCAAATTGAGAAAAATCCCGAGGATGCGGAAGCTCGGGCCTTGATAGCGAGCGCCTATGCTTATGATTTGCGCGATTATGACGAAGTGTTGAAATATATTGACGCAAAAATTCAGTCCGGTGAAACACTCGATCCGGTTCTTTTCTCTATAGTTGTGGACTGCTGGAACAAGCAGGAGCCCAAGACGGCAATACCTAAAAATATCGTGGAGAACTATATTGCGGCCGCGGCGGGATTTTCCAGCGACAAAACTAAAACCGCGCTGGCCAATATTATCTGCGCTTATGTTGCCCAGCAATTAGAGAACGACGATATAAGCTCTGTCGATTTGCTGGATAAAGTTCTTCTTAATCTGGAACATTCACCTCTGGCGCGCGGATATATTGAAAACAGAATAAAAACGCTTCAGGCTAAAGCGTTGATAATACAAGGCGCATACGAAAAAGCGAGCGAACTCTTGAACGGAGCAGATAAAGAGAATGGAGTTCCGTTAAGCGGAGCGGCTGGAAATGGCTGGTTTTTTAACGCGGTATATACGCCGGTCGGATTCAATGCGGGAAACACAGGAAATGGATTCGGCGCGATATTGGCACAGGCTGATTTAGGTGAAGCGAGAGCAGAGGGTGGAATTTCGGGGATTTTGAAAAAATTGGAACCCTATAAAGACAAATTGGAGCCGCAGCCTTTTGCTTATCTCTACAATGATGCGCTGCGACAGTCGGCGCAGATCGCCGAGGCGCAGGGCGATTACGAAACCGCACTGGAATTTCTGAATAGTCTGCCGCAAGCAGAAAAAGATTATCCCGGTGATGATCCACAAGAAAAGACCAGGGCGTGGCTTTATGATCAGTTGCAGAGAACGGGCGTCCTGTATGCTCGCGGTGCTCGAGCTGCTTCGGATACTCCGGCTGATTATACCAAAGCCCAAGAGTTGTTGGACGAAGTGTTGAAGCAGAATGCGTCTCTGCCGCCAAAAGATCAAGGTTTGGTGTATTTCAAGCTGCTTGATCTTGCCTTTTCCGAAGAGCAAAAAGAACAAACGTGCGCAAATCCCGCAATAGCCGAGGGTTATCTTGAGCGTTTGAAACAGCTCGATGAGGTCGGCCAATTAAAAACAGAAAATAAATTGCTATATCAACTGCAGCTCGCCGCATATCATGGTCTGTTATTTGACAGGACGAATCGCGCGGCTGCTTTAGCCGAGGCTGAAACTCTGGCCAATACATTAACTTCAACTTTGCCGATAAAGGCCGCCGAGTATCGTGCTTTGATTGCCAACCTGCGTAAATACGACAGTCTGGAGTTGCGTAATTTTGCGGAGATTACGTCCACTGACGCGCCAAATTTTGCTAAATTTAATTACACAGATGGCCTCAAGGACGAGGAATATATTCTGGCGGCGCGGACGATTTGCCTCAATAGTTTGGTTACGCAAGGTAATGCTGATGCCTTGGCCGGAATTGAAAAAGATTTAAAGAGTTTTACGACGAAAACAAAAAGTAATTTAACCGAGTTGTCCGCTGAATTTTTCTCCCGGATCGAAACATCGCAGGGGTTACAGAATTTGGCGCGAGTATACCTGACCGAATTGCTCCTGCTCAAATACACTTTCCTGCGTTCACATTGCCGTTTTGACACAAACGGAAAAATGAATGAACAAGACGAAGCTGATCTTAAAAATCTTGAGACGGATTTGGACGCGGCGATTAAACTGCTGCCAAACGTAAAGCAACTTGATTTTAATAAACGTCTGGATGCTCTGCGCAATAACGTCGCGGACATCGCTCCTTATGATATTTTGGCTGATGAATTAGAAAAAGCCTTTGTTGACTTGGAAGCGTATGCAGCAGGTCCGACCGAGTTTTGGCAGTTTAAGAAAAAACTTGATGCTGTGCTGAACTATGCAGTTTTGCTGAACAGTGACGAAGAGCTTATACTGGCAATAGACATTCTGTACGGCCTCGATCTCAATATTGCTGTTAGCGATTATCCCGCGGGACGGATAATGAGCCAGGTCTCTTCTTTCCGCGGCAAAATGACCGCGGAGCTGCCGGGTTTCAAGTTTACGCCGGAGGAAAAAGGCTATGGTTATTATCTTTTGTTAAAACTTTTGAAAAATGATCCGCGT